>JAJYPQ010000154.1 GCA_021795255.1 Pseudomonadota bacterium | reverse complement strand
TTGAGTATCGTGAAGGCCTACCAAGGTGCTATTGATATTGATACCTCACCTGGGCAAGGCACTACAGTACGCATCGTGTTGCCGGCCGCGCCTGAGCGCGAGCGCCGCGGCGCCACGGAGGCGGGCCGGCCGCGCGACGTGGAGCATCGCACCATATTGTTCGTAGACGATGAGGAAATGCTGCGATCTCTTGCCCAGCGTGCCCTGGAGCCACTGGGTTATAAAGTCCTGGTGGCCCCGGACGGGGTCGAGGCGGTCCGCATCTTTCGGGAGCACATGGCCGAGATCGATCTTGTCATCCTCGACCTTTCCATGCCGCGCAAGGGGGGGGAAGACGCCTGCAAGGAGATGCAGGCCTTGAATCCCCGTATACCCATGCTTCTTTGCTGTGGTTATGACGAGGCGAGCGCACAACAAAAGACTAAAGGATCACGGTTTGCCGGATACCTCGCCAAACCCTTTGGTGTCGGCACTCTCATAGACACGGTGCGTATGACAATCAACAGAGCGGCTTCATAAATATTCGATATTCGTGTCCTATTAGACCATCTATTCCGACCAACGTCCGATAATAGATGGCCGCCCAATTTGTAGAATGGTGCTGTCCATATTAACGAGCGCGACGACATGGGGCCGGATGAGTGCCGCGGGAAGGCCGATGGGATGGGCTTCGACTGGATTATGCAGATCGCGTATCTTGCTGGGAAGTCCCTAGACTTGGACGAAGCGCTTCCCCCGACATTGGCGGCTATAGCCGAGCTCGTGCCATGCGAACATCTCGCAATCCTTCAGCTCGAAAACGAAGCTCTTGAGGTGCGCGCCCATTGGTCACGGCCTGGCAGCCATGCCGCGATCGAAAACTGCGTCTACAAACGCTCACCGCAGCTCAGCCTTTGTGATATCGATGTGATCCATGTCGCGCCCAATGCCCATAGTGAGCAATTGCCCTATTTCCGGGGCGAGCCCGGATCCAATCGCGGCATTACGGTTTTAACCGTCCCGCTTGCTGTGGCCTATGTCTGCATAGGACGTCTTGACTTCATCCGCGATGGCGTAGGGGAGGATTTTTCACCATGGGAGCGTGATTTTGCGCTCGCGTGCGCCCGGATATTGGCGCTAACGGTGCGTAACGGAACGGAGTACGCACGTGTAGCGTGGCTTGCAGAGCATGATCATCTGACGGGTATTGGTAATCGCCGTAAGTTTGATAAGGCGCTGAATAGGGAGTTGGCGCGCGCCGAACGGTATCGGCGCGATGTTTCTTTGTTGCTAATCGATCTGGACGATTTTAAAGAAGCCAATACTCATTTGGGCCTGTCTGGTGGTGATGAAATCTTGCGGCGTACCGCCAAGGTTCTGGCGGAGCGGGCCCGTCAAGGGGTAGATATATCCTGCCGCATCGGTGGCGATGAGTTTGCGATGATTTTACCGGAAATCGGCGAACAATCTGCAAACGAGTTGGCCATAAGGCTTGTGAAGGACGTGGCCGAAAGCACAATGTCTTTGTGGCCAATGCGATTTTCTTATAGTATTTCTACGTATCCGGCGACATCAGCGGAATTTCTACGACGCGCAGCCGACGCCAAGCTTTTGGCGGCAAAGAGCAAAAAGGAGCGGATCGCAGTACCGGTATGTGGCGCGGTGCAATAAGCGCAAGGCAGGAGGCGTTGCGAGAAAGACATAATATTCTGGAAAAATAAGGGAGAACTAATGGCGGCGCGATTGGTAAAAACCGGTGTTTCAGTTGGGATGCCAGAGTTAAGGCGACGCGATGCGGGGGCTATACGTCGCACCCGGCAGATACTGTTGATCGAAGATGAGGCCGTGGCGGGACAGACTCTGTCGCAATCTTTGCAAGGACTTGGCATGGCGTGCCGATGGGTCTCGACATTCGAGGAGGCGTTGGTGGTTTGGAAGGAGATGTCCTATGACGCGGTCATCACGGACATCATGCTCGATACCGGCAAGCCCGATGGGCTTGAGATTTTGCGGAAAATTGAGCAGGCGGGGATGCCGAGCCCCGTGGTCGTGATCAGCGCGTTTGCCGATCAGACGCGTGTTAAGGAGGCCTTGAATCACGGTGCCGCCTATCTCCTTGAAAAGCCGTTTTCGACAAGCGACTTAAAGCGTGTACTGGAGCGGTTGTGGGAGGAGCCCAAGGGTCTTATCGGGGCGCGGGAACGGGCTTTGAATCAGGCGACTTTGACCAATAAGGAATGCGAGGTTGCGCGACTTTTGCTCAAAGGGCTGTCGACTCAGGAGATGGCGCGATTGACAGGGAATTCCGAAAAGACATTAAAACAGCATATCAGCACGATATACGAGAAGTGTGGTGTTTCGAGTCGCACCGAGTTTTTCCATTATATTTTCCCCACCTGATCATATAAGCCCTGAGGCTTATGGCCGCAATGAGTGCCGCGGGTACATGTGTTGGACGTTCGCAAGGGCGATAGAGGGTGACGGGTATGAGCTCATACTCACTTTTGGGGATCGTTGTCGTGGTTCTCGATGTGATCGCGATCATAAGTATACTTCTTGGCTCTGCGCGCGTCGGTCATAAGGTGCTATGGATCGTGGTAGTACTGTTGTTCCCGCTGGTGGGCATGATCGTGTATTACTTGGTCGGGCGCAGTCCGCGCGATGCGTAGAGGCCGGAAATGACCATTTAGGAGGTGTTTGCATGGCTGCCAATGCGCAATATGAGTCTATTTCTTCAGGTCGCACCGGACCCAAGGTGATGCTATTTGTGAGCGGCTTGGCTCTCGGTTACGCGGCTGCCGCTTTGTTCGCGCCGAAGTCCGGGCGCGAGCTGCGCTCATCGTTGAGCGAGTTTGCGAAGACTAACAGTGACCGCATGTCGGGCGCCGTGCGTGACGCCGTGGGCGCGGCGCGCGATGTGACTCGCAACATGGCAAGACGTGCGGGTGATGCGGTCGACCAGGGCCGTGAGAAGGCGCGCGGTACCATGGAGGCGGCCGCTTTGAGCGTCGAGGGCGGTAGTATGCCGCATGCGGGCGATGAAATGGCTCGCGAGCGGACCGCAGCCGGCTATCAGTGACTCCTCGGACGAAGGTCTGATCGCCGAGCGGTCCTGGCCATCTGACAATGGATGTGGCGAGTAAAGGGCGCCGAGGATCGGTCGCCTTGGGAGGCCTAGCATAAGGAGGCGGTTATGATACGGTGCGTGGCAAGGGAGCTTGTCGAGTGGAGTGGTATGGATGTACAGCGCTTGGTGGACCTTTTGGTTGAGCGGGCGCTCGATGAGATGAGCAATTATTATTATTTCACGCTGCTGCGTACGCATCTCGTGGGTGTCGAAGGCGAAGCCCTGCGCCGGGTGGTGGATGATGCCAGGGAAGAGGATCGCAACCACTTCGAGGCGCTTGTGCCACGTATCTACGAACTGGGCGGCCGTCTACCCGCAACGCTGTGCGGCAAGATGGAAGGGCTTGGCGCCTTGCGCAATTTGCCGGCGGAGGCGGATGTTTCGCAGATACTTGCAGTGCTGCTGAAGGCGGCCGAGGAGTCGGTGTGGGCCTATACCGAGCTTTGCAGTGCGACATCAGGTAAGGATAACCGGACCTATAATCTGATTTTGGCGATACTGCATGAGGAGATTGCCCATCAGGTCCGGCTTTTGGAGTTTCTGGGCCGGGGTGCAAGTGAGGGGGTTATGCGTACCCGTAATATTTCTCCGTTTGTAGCGCCCTACCTTCGTTCTTCGCACTCTACGGTCCTGGAATCCGCCTCCCAAACGGCCTAAAGTCCGATTCGGCCTCCTGCGTATCAGCCGACAATGGGCCCCGCTTACCCATTGTTGGGTGGGGGGGTCTGTTGTGGCTGGGCAATATTTTCTGTACTGCGGTGCTTGCCGCGGTACTCATGGTGGCGTCGGCGGCAAAGGTACCGTCGGCAGTCTATTAACGGATTGGGCTATGGCGTGCCGCTCACCCATGCCGGGCCCGCGGTGCGTGTGGCCCGCCCCGCGCGTTCCTTGCATAATGGTGAACATCATCGCCGCGACGACATTCGGCACGCCCACTTGGGCGGTGGTGGGTCGTAAGGGCGCAGAGGAAAAATGGGCTTGAATCAAAGACGAGGCCCAAGCGCTTGAAGTCGGTTTGGCGGTGACGATCTTGCTGAGGCGGCGAATGACAATAGGCTGTGGGTAAGATCGAGGGGCGTCATGGAGAACTTTCGGGAAGCCGTCTCATGATGGATGGATTCCCGGAGTATTAAGGTGGCCGTTGCGGTATGCTGCGACAGGGCCCGAAAACTACAGCGAGAGGATGGCTATATGATGAATGCACTGAGGATAGTGGCGCCGAGGAGAGTATTGGCGAGCGCTGTGATCGGGACGGTTCTGGCGCTGGGCGCGGGCTGCTCAAGCACCCCGTCGCGTGAGACCACGGGGCAATACTTCCACGATGCCGCTATCACCTCCAAGATCAAGGCGCGCATTCTTGAAGATCAGACCCTCCAGGGATTCCAGATCAAAGTCGATACCTATCGCGGCCATGTCATATTGAGTGGGTTTGTCAATCGCGCAAGGCAGATCCGGGAGGCCATGCACATTGCGCGGACTACCCCCGGGGTCGTAAGCGTGCGTAACGATCTTGTGGTCAAGAACACGACAAGTGGGGGGGCGGGGGCGCCCGCGAGCTCTTCTCCGGGTTACGGGAGTTAGGTGTCAGGGCCAATTGACGGCAAGGCCGAGTTCGCGAAGGCGAGCTACGGTCGGACTTAAGCAATGAGCCACGAACTGGCGGCGGTGCATATGGGTGGCGGCGCGTGCCGCCCAGGGGCCGGTTGGTAGCCCGGCACGCTCATAAAGGTCTTGGGGCGGGTAGTAGAAGGTGGTCGCGAATCGGCGCAACAGGCCACCCAGGGCATATCCGAGGGCCCGCTTGGTCATACGTCCGGCACGCTCCAGGCGATGCCGCAAGATGTCTTGTCCGTAGGCGATATGGCGCGCCTCATCGGTGCTGTGGAGGACGCACAACTCGACTGCGACCGGGCACACACCCTGGGCATGCAGCCGCACATAGCGGTTGAGCCGGTCGGGCACCTCCTCTCCGAGCAGAACGGCGCTCCAGAAAAGTGTTGAATGGAAGGGTAGCCGCCGGCCAAGTAATGTCAGCCAGTGATCGAAGTGCGCAGTGGTTGCAAAATCATCAAGCCCCGCGCGCTCGAAAAATTCAAGAAACATAAGGCTGTGTCCAGCCTCTTCACGCAATTCGTGGAGGTGGTAGATGCGCGTGGCGCGCGGGCCTTTGAGCGCAGCGCGCGCAAGCCTTTGGAGAAACAGGCTTTCGAGCCAGACGCCGGCATTGAGGAAACGGATGAATTCGTGATGCGAGAGCGCCTGGCGAACGGCTAATGGCAAGCCGTCGTACTCCTCGATCCCGTACAACGAAACCGCCTGTTCGGGCAGCCAGAACGCATGCTGTGACAGGCGCTCCCAGTGGATCCGGGCCACCGGATCGTGATAGGGGGTGCTGTGGCGGGAAAGCTGCGTGGCACGTTCCGCGAAAGGAGGTAAGCTCTTCAAGAAATCGGGGTTGGCCATGGGTGCAAAGTATACCGTCCTTGCCGATGCGGGCCTAGGGTCCCTATGTGTCTTGAGGTTTGGCCTCGTTGCGCACGCCATGAACCTAGGTTAGTCTTGGCGCCCTGCGGGAGAGGTGTCCGAGCGGTTGAAGGAGCACGCCTGGAAAGTGTGTGTACGCCAAAAGCGTACCGAGGGTTCGAATCCCTCCCTCTCCGCCATTTTATCAGCTCTACGACCCCATGCGCCCCTTTCCAGGCGAGTCTCGAGGGAAGGCCCATCCGCCGCCTCGGGTCGTTGGGGCCGAGCATAAGTACTTTGGCCGAGATGAGCCATCGGCTTAAAACACCGGGGCGTCTTGGCCTTCCCGCCCGACGCACGCCGATTACATGGGTCCCTTAGGGTCGGCCTCGAGCACCTGAACATGTTGCTCGCGTGCAGCGCCACGCTTGCGTTTTTTGCGACCACACCCGATCTCACGGCCGGCGCGCCTCGGGCTTGCGGGGATAGCCGCCAACCACCCTGATGGGCCCTGTGGTTCTAAAAGATGGGCGGCGAGAGGTGGGTGTGGAAAATCAGAGGCCGTAAGCGCGCACGTGCGCATCGCCGGTGGTTTGCGGTTGATATTTCCTAAGTCTCGGGTGGTTCGATTTCTATATCGTCGAAATGGCCGTAATCGATAAGATAGCGGCCATGCGCATCCTTCGATAGGACGTCGCGCAGCCTGTGGCCCCAGTGGATCGCGGCGGGCCTATACACATGCCGGGCATGTATGGTCTGGGCGAGGGTTTCGTCGAGACCAGCCATCGTCACGACAAGTTCGGCGTCCTCTGCTTCGAGTGCCGCGCGCGATGTCCCAGACAGCGGGCTGTTGCCGGTAATGGGGTGCATCACAGTCCAGGAGTAGCTGAAGCTTGGCGTGCTATCGCGCAGCAATACGAGGTCCCGGAATCGGCGCATCGTTTGGCCCTCGGGACTATGCTCATTGCGCAAAAGCGTCACCTGCACGCGCGCCTCGAGGATCTGGTTGCCGCGTTGGTTGGCAACCCGGAACATGAGTGTGGGGACGCCGTGATAGAGGCTCACCACCGCCGTTTCGCTAAAGCGAATGCGGGCGCGCGGACGCGAGAAGCGCGCGAACGCAAGGCCGGTCGCGAAGGCGACGCCGAACAGGCCGATCAAGGTCTCAAGACTCATGAGCACGTTGGCATAGAACGTGCCGGGGTACATGATCCCATAGCCTATGGTGGCCATGGTCTGGACGCTGAAGAAAAACGCGTCAGCAAATGAGCCCGGTCGGGCGTGGACGACAGCGCCGGGTTGCGCCAGATAGGCAAGCGCAAAGCCGCCGTTGGCGAGTACGAAGACGATGCCGATGCCAAAGATGAAGGCCGGCCAGCCCATGGTGAAGAGGGCGTGATAGAGGTCCCCGAGGATATCGCGGCCGGCCGCGACCCAATGGGTGAGCCGAGTTTTTAGGCCGCGAATCACGAGCCGTGGCCTGCTTGGGCAAGGGGCCGGCGCCGACGTGCCGGGGTTTTGGGGGGTGGTGAAACGGTGTTTTGCCGGCTTCTTCTCATTATGTTAACCTCGTGACTCTGGATGAACTCTCCAGAGATTTTCAATGGCGGTGACGGCCGACCCTCGCTGTGGCGATCGATCGTAAACCCGGTCAGGTCCGGAAGGAAGCAGCCGTAGCGATCCGGTCGGGTGCAGCGCCGGGCCGGCCCAATCCGCCACCCCCTATCGGCGGCGAGGACCCTCATGAGTTATCTGGTGCTGGCGCGTAAATGGCGTCCGCGCACATTCCCGGAGCTTTTGGGCCAGGACTCCGTAGTCCGCGCGTTGCGCTTTGCGTTGAGCGAAGGGCGCGTCCATCATGCGTATCTTTTCAGCGGCATCCGCGGTGTCGGCAAGACCACGGTCGCGCGCCTTCTTGCCAAGGCCTTGAACTGTGAGGAGGGGATGGGCCCCGAGCCGTGTGGCAAATGTTCGGCCTGCCAGGAGATAGATGCGGGGCGGTTCGCCGATCTCATCGAGGTCGATGCGGCATCGCGCACCAAGGTCGACGATACCCGCGAGCTTCTCGACAACGTGCAGTATGCCCCGACCCGCGGGCGCTACAAGGTGTACCTCGTCGATGAGGTCCACATGCTGTCGGCTCATAGCTTCAATGCCCTCCTAAAGACGCTTGAGGAGCCCCCGCCGCACGTCAAATTCATTCTCGCCACCACCGATCCGCAGAAACTTCCAGTCACGGTCTTGTCACGTTGCCAGAAATTTACCCTGCGACGCCTTACCGATACCCAGATTCGCGACCATATGGCCATGATCTTACGTGAGGAGGGCCTGGAGGGCGACGGCGAGGCCCTGGCGGCGCTCTCGCGCGCCGCCGACGGGAGTGTTCGTGATGCCCTGAGCCTGCTGGATCAGGCGATCGCCGCCGGGGGCGGTGCGGTGCGTGCGGGGGCGGTGCGCGACATGCTGGGGGCGGTGGCCCCGGACCTCGTCCACCGGGTGATCGGGGCGCTTGCCGATGGTGATGGCCCGGCGCTGCTGGCCGCCATCGATGAGGCCTATTCGCTG
>JAJYPQ010000153.1 GCA_021795255.1 Pseudomonadota bacterium | reverse complement strand
TAGGATTGTGCATCCTTATCCTCACCGGCGCTTTGACGCCAAATACTCACGGGTGGAGCCGGATGCGTTAGCAGCGCCTGCCCGGATCTGTGCGGGGGGTGCCGAGCGATCGGCATTCCTATCGCGACCAGATGAAGGCTGTCGCGCTTGAACCGCACCTCTTCCGCGGCGAGCGGAACTGAAAGGCCGGAACGGCCATCGGCGTAACTTCTAGGGGTGTTATTTTACAGGCCGTTACACCCCAAGGAATCTAAAATTTCGGTGCTGGCAGAGGCAAGCCGGATTTTACACACCTGAACATATCTATCGTATTTGGAACCATGCCCCATGAATAGTACTTAAGAGTTCCGTTGTCTCTATTAATTTGGAGCAATGAGCCAACCGTTAAACGAATGACGATAAAGTCTCTGCTTATTTGCACCAGATTTTCGCCAAAAAACCCTACGGGGCTAGTGTCAGTTAATTGATTAGCGCCGTTGTAGTAATTTGTCTCTTGCAAATAAACCGATCTTGGTGACGTGACTACCCACACGTTATATCCCATATTCTCGCCCGGGCTCATGGGCCGGCCATTGTCCTGGTCAACCGCATAATTAGGAGTGAGTGATGGACTGAACGTGCATTCGAGTGAAATGACTCGCGCACTGGCAGGCGTTACTGCGTTAAACGCTGCAGAAAGAAATGCTAAAATTAGAACGCCGAAAAATGACAACAATTTATTCATAACCCGCCCCCCCTGTTGTAATTATAGCTTAAATATTTTTTTATCGTGCTTACAACTAGCAGAAAGGGACGGAATAATTACATCAACAGCGGAGTCTTCGTAACCGTCGTGTCGGTCTTTCAATCACTTATAAATGTTGTGGTTTTATTTATAGTTAACATAATCTACATAATCTGTTGCTTTTCATTCTTAGGTTTGGGATCGGAAGTTAGGCGGTTACCCTAAAAGGATGTGCGCGGGGAGACCCACACCAGCAGGCGGCCGGGCTCTAGGCCGGGCGCGACCCTGCCCATACGACTTTTTGGGCAGCGGTACTTTCAATAGCCTCCTCCGCCTACCTGGGAGAGCCTGAAGGCGTTCACGATCACGTAAGCCGCGGGAGCGAGGGCGGCAAGAACCGCAATCTCCAGGGCTTGGGCACCCTTCAGACCGTAGCGGTGGACGGCCACACTGGCAGCGAAGCCCGCAATCACCGAGACAATAAGGCCCGCCACCACGGACTGGGCGGCGCCTGCGTAAAAGTACAGATCCACCAATAGAGCGCTCAGGATGAAGGTTGCGGCCGGCGTCCCTTCGAGCGGCGCGGCCTCACGTGTCAGGCGGGCGATGAAAAGCGACCCGCCCAGAGCAGCGGCCAGGGCAGCCGCGAGCTGCCCCAAGAGGACGCTACCCGATAATGGCGCCGCCAGGGCAAAAGCGCCAAAGAGGTCACAAACAAGGCCGATGTCGAGCTTGGGCGCGCCACACGCCCGGATCCGGCTGCGGCCCACGGAAGCGCCGTGTCCTTCCGGTAAGCATGCAGGAAACGGTTTTCGTCCCTGCTAACGTTCGTTGCGTAGTCCCACCCATGAGGAACGCAACGAATGAACGAGACTAGGCACACAGCGCCAGGGCCGGATGGCGGCGAGACCTTTGAGTCCACACAAGCACTCTTTCAACGCTGGCGGGAGAGCCGTCCGCGGGGCGCACAAATCCCCAAGGCCTTATGGGCCGCGGCCGTGGAGATGGCCCGAGAGGTCGGGGTGGCGCAGATGGTGCAGCACCTGCACGTGGATGGCCCGCGGCTCCTAAAGCGCATGGAGGGCACAAGACCCGCGCCGGTCCCCGACCCACACTCCGTGCCTTTGTGGCATTGCCGGGACTTGTGCCCGCGGCCAGGACAGGAGCGGCTGAGTGTGTCGTGGAGCTTCAGAATGCGCATGGGGGGAGACGATGCGGGTGAGCTTGCAGGGCCCGGGGCTTACCCAGCTGGCCCCGCTGTGCGCGGCGTTCTGGGGGCACGGTTCCGTCAAAGTCGCGCCGCTAATGCAGCGCCTTGGTTACTAAATGCCTGAAGCGAGCCCAGTCGATACGGCGGGGCGGGGCCGGAAACGGCGGGGGGACCCGCTTTTGGGGAGGTTTTCTCCCGTAGAGACGAGAGCGAGGCGAACGCCTGCGGCGGGGCGTGACCCCGCAGTGGCCTTGGGTCTTCTGGCTTTATGGGCCCTACAGACGCAGCATCGCCAGCACCTTATCGGCTTGCGCGCGAAGCGGCTTTCAGTCCTTCGCACGCCGGATGCCGCGCGTGGCCTCTCGTGGGGGATAGGGCCACGAAAGACGCATCAAGCCGCCGGTCCGGCGCTTTTAAGGCCGCAGGCCCCACCCCCTCTCCGGCAGCCCGTAAGGGCGTCAGGGCACGGCCCCATCAAGAAGGACCGCAGGCAAGGCGGTACAAGGAAGACCGGTGGCTATTTGCCGACCCCCCTCCGGTCGGGGCCGGCGCACCCTTAAGACAGGGCGCGCCCCAACCGGGACCGCGATCGTGAACCTACCGGGGCACGCCCGTCCTCACGAGCCGGGGATCGTCGCCCATCGGTTCGTCGTGGGTCTCGGCCGACAACGCCTCGAGCGTCTGGCCCGAGGTCTCGGGCAGAATCAGCTGAGTCAACAAAAGACCGAGCAGCGAGACGCCGGCGGCGAACATCATCGCGCCCTTCAGTCCGCCCGCATGACTTATGAACGGGAACAGGAAGGTGCCGACGAACGCCCCGAGCTTGCCAACGCCGGCGGCGATCCCATGGCCCGTGGTCCGCCCACTGGTCGGAAAGACCTCGGCGGGGATTACGAAGGTCGTGCAATTGGGCCCGAACTCGGTAAAGAAGAAGCTCACGCCGTACAGGAGCAGGAACGGCAGGACGTCGTGGGTCATGCCCGGCGCCAGGGCGATCAGGCCAAAACTGACCGCCATCACCGCAAAACCGATCATCTGCAAGCGGCGATGCCCGATACGGTCCATGAGCAGGATGGAGGCCAGGTAGCCGGGGGCCGCGGCCACGGCAAAGATCATGAGCGCCCAGGCCGCGCCCTTCATGGGGCTTGCGTGCGGCGCGAGCAGGCCTATGATCTGGGGCGTCGATATGACGTTGCCGTAAAAGGCGTAGTCGAGCAAAAACCAGGCGCCGGCCGTCCCCAGGATCATGAGCAGATTGCGGCGATCCCCAAGGAAAGCGCGTAGCGTCATCTTACGCGGCCGCAAGCTGCTCCCCGTAGACTCAATCTGTCCGTCGGAATAGGCGGCCATATCGCGGGCCGCGGCCTCCGATTGCCCGCGCACCAGCGCCTTGTAGCGGGGCGACTCGGGCATGGTGCGGCGCAGGTACAAAACCGCAAGCGGCGGGATGGCACCAAGCCCCAGCATGATCCGCCAAATAATGTCATGGTTGAGGCCCGCGGCGATGAGCGTAAGCGCGACCACCGGGCCAAACACGAGCCCCAGTCCCTGCATGCCAAAGACCAGCGAGACCAGCGAGCCGCGTTGCTTGGCATTGCTGTACTCGGCCATGAGCACCGCGCTCATGGGATAATCGCCGCCGATCCCAAAACCGAGAATGAAACGAAATACGAGTAGCCACGTAAAGTCCGGCGCAAACGCGCACGCCAATGCGCCGATGGCCATCAACGCCGCCTCGAGCCCATAGATAGTCTTGCGTCCGATGAGATCCGCCAGGCGCCCGAGGGTGAGCGCCCCGAGAAACGCCGCGAGCAGCGAACCGCTCCCCAAAAGACCGATCTGGCCCGTGGTCAGGTGCCACTCGGGTTTCAAGTACACAAGCGCCATGCCGATAATGAATAGATCGTAGGCGTCGGTGAAAAAACCCATCCCGGCGGTGACTGCGGCACGCATATGAAAGAAGCTGACCGGCGCCTCGTCCAGCGCCTGAAGTATCGAGCGATTATCCTGGGCCATGAGGCCTCCTTAAAAACGATCCAGTGGTTGCCGGTGATGCACGTGTGCGCCGCCCGTTTTTATGGACACGGCCGTTGAGCGACGGCTTCATGCTAAAAGCGATCCGTGACGAAACGATGACACCCAAAGAAGGCCGACCGCGGCGTCGGTCCAACCGGACTTAAAAAACGCCTGGCCGAGCCGACGCCGCACGCAAAATCCGTTAGACTGGCGGCACCCCTAAGGGCGGGGTCATCACATCCAGGCGGGTTCGCACGCCCGGATGGGAGGTGTGCCCTGCCGGAGGATCTCATGAGCAGCTTTAACGATCTCACTGAACGTCTCGCGCAATTTGCCAAAGAGCGCGATTGGGAGCAGTTCCATTCCCCGAAGAACCTCGCCATGGCGCTCATCGTCGAGGCGGGCGAGCTCGTCGAGCCGCTGCAGTGGCTGAGCGAAGACGAGACGAAGGACCTATCCGAGGCGCAGCGCCAGGCGTTGAGCGAAGAAGCGGCGGACGTGCTCCTTTACCTGTTGCGCTTCTGCGATCGGGTCGGTATCGATCTGGAGCAGGCCGCGTGGGCCAAGATCGCGAAAAACGCCGCCAAATATCCCGCTGACCGGGTACGGGGCAGCGCCCGCAAATACACGGACTACACGTGAATTACCGCCATGCCTTTCATGCCGGGTCGGCGGCCGACGTCCTCAAACATGTCGTGCTTTTGGAGACCTTGGACCTCGTCTTACAAAAACCTAAGCCGCTTTTCGTGCTCGACACCCATGCCGGCGAGGGCCTCTACCGCCTGCAGGCGGAAGGGGAGGCCGATTGGGGTATTCGTCGCCTGTGGGAGCGTCGCGGCGAGTGGCCAGCGCTGAGCGGCTACTTCGAGGCGGTGGGCCGCTTCAACGGCACCCGCCTCAGGGACTATCCGGGCTCGCCGCTTCTCATCTCCGGACGCCTGCGCCCGGAGGACCGGTTGGTGGCCGTGGAGGAGGCGAGCACCGCCCACGCGACCCTGCAGCAGGTGTTGCGGTCCCCGCAGAGCCAGATCTTTCTCGGTAACGGTTATCACGCCTTAAAGGCCCTGCTGCCGCCCCGCGAGCGCCGCGGCGTGATCCTGATCGACCCCCCCTACGAGCGGGTGACGGAAAGGAGCGCGTTGTTAACCGGCCTCAAGACCGCCTTGCAACGCTTCCCGCAGGGGATCTACCTCGTGTGGTATCCCATCAAGGACCAGCGCGATGCCGAACGACTGGTAGCGATCCTGTCGGCCCTCGGGGACCACCTGTGCGTGGAACTGCTCACCTGGCCGGCCGACGTGAAAAGCCGCCTGAACGGCTCGGGGCTCCTCATCCTGAACCCGCCTTACGGCCTCAAAAAAAGATTGGGCGAGGTCGTGCCGACCCTCGCCCAGCTCCTCACCCGTGACAAGACGCCACGTTACCGCGTCCGCTAAGGGTTGACCTCGATGTAGCCGTGCTGCTCAAGCCAGATGATGCGTGCCACCGCCCCGGCGTTTACCTTCACGTTAGGCAGCAGTTGCGCGTTGCCCCAGTGGTGGGCGCGCATGGTGACCCCGCACTCCTCGATATCGATGCCCTTGTGGTAGAGGGCCTCGATCTGGCCGCGATAGGGGTTGCCGGTGCGCACATGCATGAACTGGTCATAGGCCCTATTGTTCAGCAGCATATAACCATCCGCCCCCTGGAAGACCGCATCGATCTTCCAGCGCGTATGGTCACGCGTGAACTTCGCTAACATCATCCGCAACTGCGACAGGCCCACCGGCTCCTTGGTGTGCGGAATGAACACCGGGTGATCCATATTGAAGACCACCTTGGCGTGCTTTAAGCGCACCGGGATCTGGATATGGATCGTATGCCAGTGCAGGTTGCCCTGTACGGCCAGCGCCGGAGCGCTCGCCGCCAGGAACGATAGGGCCATCCATAAAGCGCGTTTTTTCACAAAAACCTCCTTATTTGTCGTTGGTCCGTCAGAAAAGCAGCGTCGTCTGCAATGCGATCGTATTGTCCTTGGCACTCGCGACCGCCGTCGCGTTGCTCTGTGCCGCCGCAGGACCCACGGCGGACAGATGCGGGATGTCTATGCGATTGATCGCATAGTTGAACGTAATGCGCGCCATGGGTGATATGTAGTACTGCACACCCAGGGTCGTGGTCTTGAAGACGCGCTCGAGGCCCGGATTGTTGGTCATCCGGTCATACTGGTCGTAGCGGGCCTCGAGGTCCCAGTGCTTCGTCACGAAGACACCGGTCTCGACATAGCCGCCGACCGCGGCATTGTTGGCGCCCGGATAAAGGGTCTCGGTACAGAGGCCGCTTGAATTGTTGGTCGCGCTCCCGCAAGTCGGGCCGCCCACGGGACCTGCAAACCCGGCAGGGGCAATAATCCACCCGGTACCACGCATAAGTTCGCCCGTGACACGCAAGGCCCCCGGCGTCATGAAGCCACTGCGGTATTGGGCGCCGAGACCATAGCGCTTGAAGGTGTAGTTTTGTTGAGTGAACCCCCCTGATGGTACGGTAGAGGGTTGACCCGTCGCGGTATTTGGATTGGGCTCGGTCGCCCCCACATCGAGCGTCTGGTGCCCGAGGTGGCCCCAAACCCAGGCGGTGACGCCGGCCTGATGCGGGCCCTTGCTGTGGTTGAAGATGTAGGATTCCTGCAGGCGGCCATAATAACTTGCGCTGTTGGTCTGGGCATTGGCGTAGAGGGGGGCGCCGTTGCCGATCATGGCCGCATAGGCGAACTGCCAGGGGCCGTTATTGAACCAATCGAAGAGCTGCACGCCCTGGTCGCGGCCAGCATCGATCGGGGCCGAATTGACGAGATAACCACCTGGCCCTACACCCTGTGTAGACGAAGACGGCGCATAGGCGAGCCCGGTCACAAACTGATCTTGGATCAGCTGGCCGGTCACGTTCGTGAAATTGATGTAGTCAGAGTCCGCGATACCCTGCAGGACCTCTTCGGGGCCCGGAGTCTTGAAGAGGCCCACCCGCACCCGCATGCCCGGGATTTCGTTGAAGGTGACCGAGGCATCGGTCAGGCGCGGGGTGTAGCTGCCGTTGCTGTAGGTGTAATTGTTGTTGCCGAACTCGGCCATGATGAAGTAATCGATCTTGTTGCTGATCGGCAACACCGTGCCGCGCACCGCGATGCGCGCACGGAGCATATTAAAGCTGCTCATCGAGGTATTCTGCGGGGCCACCTCGTTGAACTTGGGGACGGCGCCGTTATAGGGATTAGGGTGTCCATTAGGCAGCGGACCGAGCCCATTGACCGCCGTGCCACCGGTATCCTCGTAGGTGGGCTGGATGAAACCAAAGAGACGGAACGGGGCGGCAATGCCGTTGGGCTCCGTGCCCTGAAGTTGGAACCAGTTGGTGGCGTGCGCACTCCCCACAAAACAGGCGGCGGCCACCGCCGCCGTCAGCAACGACTGCTTTTTCACAAACTCCTCCCAGATGATGTTGCGGTTTTTAATCTTTTCTTATTACTAACCGACACGCCTCGGCGCTTAGGGGCGGATGTAGTTCCAGCCCTCGCTCTCGCGGCGCATGATCTCGATCACGCCACCCGGGACCACGTGGGCTACGGGGTTCAAATCGGCCTTCGTCAAATGCATCTTCATCATCGTGTTATGACAGGCCGCGACCTCGACGCCTTCGGCATGCAGGCTCTGAATCATCTTCGAATGCACGTTATTCTTCAAGAGTAGGCGCAGGCCAGGGCCGAAGGCCACGATCTCGATCTGCACCTTGGTGGGACCATAATACTTCAAGACGTTCGCCACATTAGCCAGCACCAGCCTTTGCTCCAGAGCGGAACCGTTGCTGATCTGGAAAACGACGTGATGGGTGGCAAATGCATGGCTCTGCATACCAGCATAGCTGGGCGCCGCGAACATGAGCAACGCCATCATGGCAAACGCCGCCGCAAACCGGTTATGAACGGATTTGAACGTCATATCGCTGTGCTCCTCTGGTGGGTTTTGACAAATCTCTATTTATTATGAGGTCGCGTCCCCGCAGCCGACCCTTTTTAAGTCTCGCGTGCAGGCAGCCTAAAGTCGCGAGGGTGCGCGGGACCGGGCACGCCACACCGGGCCTGCCGGAGGCCTTGTCATGTCCCGCGACATCAAGGGACCTTATAGCAGGAACCCGCCGGGCAAGAAACCTTCGCCCGAGCCG
>JAJYPQ010000152.1 GCA_021795255.1 Pseudomonadota bacterium | reverse complement strand
GCGCTGTTGGCGTGTAACGTCGTAAGGCAGAGGTGGCCCGTCTCGGCAAACGCGACCGCGTAGTCCATGGTCTCGCGGGCCCTCACCTCGCCTATAAGAATGACGTCGGGGGCCTGACGCAAGGTATTTTTCAGGGCCGACTCGAACGAGTCGGTGTCGACCCCCACTTCGCGCTGAGTAATGATGCAATTCTTATGTTCGTGCACGAATTCGATCGGATCTTCTATGGTGATGATGTGGCCGTTCGAATACTGGTTGCGGTAGCCGACCATGGCCGCAAGCGACGTCGATTTACCAGAGCCGGTCGCGCCGACGAAGATCACTAGGCCGCGTTTCGTCAAGGCAATATCCTTCAGGATCGCGGGAAGGTTCAGCTGTTCGAAATCCGGGATCTTGGTCTCGATCTTACGGAGCACCATTCCGACCCGCTGCTGTTGGCGAAAGACGTTGACGCGGAATCGTCCAACGTCCTGCGGACTTATGGCGAAGTTGCACTCGTTACTCTCCTCGAACTCGCTACGCTGCTCCTCATTCATAATGCTGTAAACGAATTGCCGGGCTTGCTCGGCGCTCAAGGCCTGACGGGTGACCGGCGCCAACTTGCCGTCGATCCGCAAGCTCGGCGCAATCCCGGCCGTGATATAGAGATCCGAGGCGCCCTTTTCGATCATCAAGCGCAATAAGTCGACGAAACCCACGCTACCTCCGAGCGGCGGCTGGCGCCGCCGTGCCGGCATTGGCGTTGGCATTGAACGAATCCTTGTTGGCGGCCTTGCCGCGCGCCTCCTCGATCGTGATTTGATGCGCCCGAACCATCTCGAGCAGGCACTGGTCGAGGGTCTGCATCCCGACCGACTGGCTCGTCTGGATCGCCGAGTACATCTGGGCGATCTTGTTTTCGCGGATCAAATTGCGGATCGCGGGCGTCCCTATCATGATCTCGTGGGCCGCGATCCGGCCGCCCCCGACCTTTTTCAAAAGGGTCTGCGAAATCACCGCCCGCAACGATTCGGAGAGCATGGACCGGACCATCTCCTTTTCAGCGGCCGGGAACACGTCCACGACGCGGTCTATGGTCTTGGCCGCCGAACTCGTGTGTAAGGTGGCAAACACCAAGTGGCCGGTCTCGGCGGCGGTCAGCGCCAAGCGGATGGTTTCGAGATCGCGGAGCTCGCCCACCAGAATCACGTCGGGATCTTCGCGCAGCGCCGAGCGCAGCGCGTTTTCAAACCCCAAGGTGTCGCGGTGAACCTCACGCTGATTGACCAGGCAATTCTTGCTGGTATGGACGAATTCGATCGGGTCCTCGATGGTCAGGATGTGTTCCCGCCGACTCTCGTTCACATGGTCTATCATGGCCGCGAGCGTCGTCGATTTACCGGAGCCCGTCGGCCCGGTCACCAAAACGATGCCGCGCGGCTGGTCTGCGATCTGTTTGAAAATACCGGGGGCGCCGAGCTGCTCCAAGGTCAGGACCTTGGACGGGATGGTCCGGAAGACCGCGGCCGGCCCCCGGTTCTGGTTAAAGGCGTTGACGCGAAAGCGGGCGATATTCGGAAGTTCGAACGAAAAGTCGCATTCGAGGCGCTCCTCGTATTCCTTTTGCTGCTTGTCGTTCATGATGTCGTAGACCATATTGTGGACGCCACGATCGTCCAGGGGGTCTACGTTGATGCGCTTTACGTCGCCATCGACGCGAATCAGCGGCGGCAAACCGGACGACAAGTGCAAATCGGAGGCCTTCTGTTTGAAGGCGAAAGCCAAGAGTTCTGCGATGTCCATACTTTGGGGTACCCAGGTAAAGGCTACTTGAAGTATAACGGGCCTAAGCGCCGAGACAAGGCGCCCTTTCCCTTCATGAAGGTGCACCTTACACTGAAACCATGAAAAAGCTCTCCATCGGCATCATTGGCGCAGGTAATATGGGGTGTGCGTTGGCCTCCGGGCTTGCGGACGGGTCTTCGACCGAGCTTATCGTCTCGGACCCGCATCCCGACAAACGACAGGCCATCGAGCGACTCGGGGTGGCGACCGAAACCGACAACGAGGCCCTGGTCGGCCGGGTCGAGATCCTGGTGTTGGCGGTAAAACCCCAGCACCTGCCCGCCCTTTGCCGCACCCTGGCGCCGGCCGTAAGGCGCCACTCGCCGCTTGTGATCTCGGTGGCCGCAGGCGCCCGCACCCCGGATATCAGCCGCTGGCTCGGCGGCGAACTGGCCGTGGTACGGGCCATGCCCAACACCCCGGCGCTGCTTAAGGCAGGGGTGAGCGTCCTTTATGGAAACGCGCTCACCACAAGCGCCCACCGCCAGGCCGCGGAAACGGTTCTGCGCGCGGTCTCGGAGGTCTTCTGGGTCGACGACGAGGCCTTGATGGACGCCGTCACAGCGGTGTCGGGGAGCGGCCCCGCCTACCTTTTCCTGTTCCTCGAGGCCTTCATAAAGGCCGCGGCTGAGGTCGGCCTCCCCGAACCGCTTTGCGCCGCGCTCGCCGTTGAGACTACACTAGGGGCCGCGCGCATGGCGAAGACGGACCCGCAAGCGGTCGCAGACTTAAGGCGGCGCGTGACGTCCCCCAACGGAACCACGGAGCAGGCGGTGAAGAGCCTCCTGGCCGATGGGTTTATGGACATAGTCGCCCGCGCCGTGACCGCCGCGGCCCGGCGCTCTCAGCAAATCGGCGACGAACTCGGGACCTTATGAGCTACCTAAGCCAAGCGCTTGCCTTCCTCATAGAAACCCTATTCGGGATGTACATCATCCTCGTCCTGCTGCGTTTCTTGCTGCAGCTGACTCATGCCGACTTCTACAACCCCTTCAGTCAATTCATCGTGCGCCTGACAAATGGGCCCCTTCTCCCCCTGCGACGCCTGATCCCGGGGTTTTTCGGCATCGATTTTGCGTCCGCCGTACTCCTGATCGTCTTAGAGGCGGTCAAGATCGCCCTGATCGCGATCGTCCAGGGCGTCACCCCCCGCTTCGGGGGGGTGCTGGTCTTGAGTTTTGCCGACTTAATCCAGCTTACGCTCTACGTTTTGATCGGCGCGGTTTTCGTGCGCATCATCATGAGTTGGGTGAATCCGTATGGTGAGCACCCACTCACTGATCTCGCCGTCCACCTCACCGAACCCTTCATGCGCCCGGCGCGGCGGCTTCTGCCGCTGATCTCGGGGATCGATCTCTCGCCCGTGCTCGTGGTCATCGTCTTCGAACTCATCGCGATCCTGGTCGTACAACCGCTGCAACAGCTGGGTATGAGCCTCTTAGTCTAGTGGGCGGCCACACGCGGGTGCGGACGATCCTGCGAGACATCCTGATAGCCGGGCTTGCGATCGTGGCCATCAATGGCTTTCTGACCCGCCATGCCGCCTCAGGACGCGCCCCGAGCCTGCCTGCGGCGCGCCTCAATGGTCCCACACCGCCGCTCGCGGCCGGGCGTCCGGTCCTTATCGAGTTTTTTGCCACCTGGTGCCCGATCTGTCGCCTAGACCAGCAGGTGGCCCAAAAGATCGCCCGCCACGAGCGCGTTGTCGTGGTGGCGACCGAGTCCCCGGCACGGGCGGTCCGGGCCTTCGCAAGGGCCCACCGCTGGCAGACTCCGGTGATCATGGATAGACATGGGGCGCTGGCCCGCCGTTACGGGGCCTTGGTGCTACCGATGGCCTTTGTCGTGGGTCCTAAGGGGCACATTCGCTTCGTGGTGGCAGGCTATGCGACCGAGGCCGGTCTCATGGCCCGCCTGTGGTGGGCGGGACTCCGGTTTTAGGGTTCGTTGTCGCTTAGTTGGCGTCGGTAATACCAACGCTGGATAAGGACAAGGACCGTGGCGATCGCGAAGGCGCCAGCCGGCACCAGGGCGTAAGGCCACGAAAGGGCCTTGAAACTGAGCCACGCGGCCGCGGCATAGAGCCACGGCAATGCTTCATAAATGAGCTTTGGATACACGCTACCCCCCCCCGGACCCAGACCGGCGCAAACCTCATACGAACGCGCCCCCGCCTTATGCGGGACTCCCCTACTCTCTTCAGGGTATAATAATGGTTCACAGTCTCGGGGGACATATATGGCCACAATTGAAGCAACGAAGGCAAATTTTGAAGAGCTGATCGATGGGAACCCCTTCGTGATTGTGGACTTCTGGGCCCCCTGGTGCGCCCCTTGCCGCGCCTTCGGCCCGATCTTTGAAGAGGTGTCCGAGCAACATAAGGACATCGTGTTTGCGAAAATCAATACCGAGGTCGAGACCGAACTCGCATCGCACTTCCAGGTCCGCTCGATACCGACCTTAATGGTCTTCCGCGATCAGATCATTTTATTCGCCCAGCCCGGAAGCCTGCCGCGCAAGGCACTGGAAGAGGTCATCGATCAGGTGCGGGGCGTCGATATGGACGAGGTACGCCGCGAGGTCGCGGAACAAACGGCCGACCATGACCACGATTGTTGTGGCCACGATCACGGTGACCCAGACCACCACCACTAGATCATTGCGGGCTCATCGACCAGCCAGTAAACTGCGGGCTTTCCGGGATTTACAGGATTCGTGAAGGCCATTCCGCCAGACTCCGTGGGGCTGGTCACTCCGGCTCGTTTGCAGTTCAGTGAGCCGCTGGCGTTGAGCAGCGGGGGCGTCCTTGCGGCCTACGATCTCGTTTATGAGACCTACGGGACGCTCAACGCCGAAGCGAGCAACGCCGTGCTCATATGCCATGCCTTGAGCGGCAGCCACCACGTGGCCGGCTACCACAGCCCCGAGGATAGCAAGCCCGGCTGGTGGGAACAGCATGTGGGGCCGGGTAAGAGCATCGATAGCCGACGATTCTTCATTGTCGCCTGTAACAACCTCGGCAGTTGCTTCGGATCGACGGGACCGGCCTCGCAAAACCCCGCAACCGGCCGGCCCTATGGCCCGGATTTCCCCATGGTGACGGTCCGGGATTGGGTAGAAAGTCAGGCCCGCCTCGCCGATCGCCTAGGGATACGCCGGTGGGCCGCGGTCATAGGCGGCAGCCTTGGCGGCATGCAGGCCCTGCAATGGGCAATCGACTACCCAGACCGCGTCCAGCACGCCGTCATTATTGCCGCAGCGCCCAAGTTGACCGCGCAAAACATCGCCTTCAACGAGGTCGCCCGCCAAGCCATCCTGACCGATCCCGACTTCCACGAGGGTCGCTTTTATGATCATGGCACCGAGCCGCGGCGCGGTCTGCGACTGGCGCGCATGCTGGGACACATCACTTACCTCTCCGACGACATCATGCGCGAGAAGTTTGGCCGGGATCTGCGCGGCGGTAAGCTCAACTTCGACTACCAGGTGGCCTTCGAGATCGAAAGTTATTTGCGCCATCAGGCCGATACCTTCGTCGGGCGTTTTGATGCCAATACCTACCTCCTCATGACCAAGGCCCTCGACTATTTCGACCCGGCCGGCGAGACCGGGGGCGACTTGGCGCGGGCCCTGAGCGGAATCAAGGCCGACACCCTGGTGCTGTCCTTCACCAGCGATTGGCGATTCGCGCCGGCCCGGTCGCGCGAGATAGTGAAGGCCTTGCACGACAACGACCTCAATGTGAGCTACGCTGAGATCACTGCCTCGCATGGCCATGACGCCTTTCTCATGCGTATCCCCCGTTATGTCGATATCCTGACCGCCTACATGGATCGTGTAGCCTCCGGTGCCGGGGCATGACGCCGTCGCGCATCGACTTTCGCATCATCGCGGACTGGATTCGCCCGCAAAGCCGGGTGCTTGACCTTGGGTGCGGCGACGGATCCCTCTTGGACTATCTCGCCCGCAGCAAGGGGGTCAGCGGTTACGGGCTGGAGATAGACGACAGTCACGTAGGGACCTGTATCAAGCGCGGAATCAATGTCATACAGACCGATCTCGACGCTGGGCTTTCGGAGTTCGACGAGCGATCCTTCGACTTCGTGATCCTGTCGCTCACGCTCCAGGCCGTGAAGTACCCGGATCGCCTGCTCCGGGAAATGTTGCGGGTCGGCACCGAGGGCATTGTCACCTTCCCCAATTTCGGCCATTGGCGCACCCGCTGGCAGTTGGGGCTCCTCGGGCGCATGCCGATATCGCCCGCCTTACCCCACGAGTGGTATAACACGCCCAATATTCACCTCTGTACGCTACGCGACTTCGCCAAACTGTGCCGCGATGAAAATATCGAGGTCCTGGAGTCGCAGGTCGTCGACCACGCGCATAGACAGAGGCTCGGGTTCCGCCTGTTTCCCAATATGTTAGGCGAGATCGCGCTCTACAGGTTCCGGCGTGCCGCCCTACCTTAAGCGCAGGGACGTGCGTACGCGGCTCTTTTGGGTCGCGGTCTTGTATATCGCCGAAGGGCTCCCGTTCGGCCTTTTTTCTGATGTCTTCCCGGTCGCCTTTCGGGAGCAACACGCCTCGCTGTCCGAGATCGGAATCATCAGTCTCCTGGGACTGCCTTGGACGCTCAAATTCCTGTGGGCCCCGGCGGTCGACCATTTTCGCCACCATAGGCTGTGGATGTTGGGTGCCGATGCCCTCATGGCGCTGGCCTTAAGCCGCCTCGCCTGGGCCTACGGTGTGGGCCATATGGCCTTGCTCGCCATCGGCTTTTTTACGCTGCTCTCCTCGACCAACGATATCGCCATCGATGGCTATACGCTCGAACTCCTGGACATCGGGGAAATGGGTATCGGCAACGGTCTGCGCATCGGATTCTACCGGGCCGGCATGCTGGCGGCGGGGCTTGTGCTCATCGCCAGCACCTACTGGGGCTGGCGCGCCGCCTATATCCTGGCCGCCGCCTTACTCGTCCTAGACGGACTCATGTGTCTCAAAGCCCCTAAGGAGCAGGACCGCGCCCAAGTAGATCGGCAATCGGTCGGCGACGAACTGGCCTCGCTTATGCATCGCCCGCGCGCCTTGGCCCTCGTTCTCACCTTGCTGCTCGGGGCCTTGTGGCTCGCCAATGGCGCGCTCCGTTTTTCACGCGCCCTGCCCCACCTTTTTCTTTATGCCGGGGGGGCGGCGCTCGCGCTCTGGCTCTCGAGCTTTATTCGCCGCATCCCTCCAAAGGCCCAGGCCACCGACGGCCCGCTCTTTGGCGCCTTACTGGAAATGACCGGTCGCCCGGGCATTTGGCCGGTATTTGCCTTTATTTTGCTCTATAAACTCGGCGACAGCGCGATCGGCTTTATGATCAAGCCGTTCTGGGTCGACCGCGGCTTTAGCGCCGCCCAAATCGGCCTGGTGTCGGTCATGGCCGGGATCGGCCTCTCTATCCTGGGCGGCCTTTTAGGCGGCTATATTACCGACCGGATCGGCATCTATAAGGCCCTCTGGGCGCTTGGATTGGTGCAGGTACTCCCCAATCTCGGCTACGCCTTGTGCGCCCATCTCCTGCCACGCACGGCACCCGGCACGCCTTTGCCCCTCGACCACGAATTGCTCCTCTACTCGGTAAGCGCCCTGGAATCATTTGCGGGGGGCCTCGGCACCGCCGCGTTCCTCGCCTTCTTGATGGCGATCGTGCGCAAAGAACGGGCGGCCACGGAATACGCCCTACTCTCCTCGCTCTTTGCCGTAAGCTTACGCCTCGCGGGCTTTGCGAGCGGCTTTGGGGCCCAAGACCTGGGCTACGCGGACTACTTCTTTCTCACCTTCTTTCTCGCCCTGCCGGCCTATCTCCTTTTGCCAGCCGCAGGCCGCATGCTAGACGCCATCGCCCGGACCGAAGCGGCGGGGCGCGGCAACTTAGGACCTCGCGGACAGCTTCCGTGACTAGAACCCCTGCTACGGCGCTCAGCGCCCCTCGTGCGGGCTTAAGCGAGCAAGGACCCAAGATCCATAAAGGATGCTGATCCCATGTTCAGAATCATTACCGCCAACGTAAACGGCATCCGCTCAGCGGTCGCCAAGGGCTTCCTCCCCTGGATGCTCAAACAAGAGGCGGACATCGTGTGCGTACAGGAGATCAAGGCGCAGGCCGCGGACATGTCTTTGGAGATGAGCCAGCCAGGGCCTTACCAGGGCTATTTTCATTACGCCGAAAAGAAGGGTTACAGCGGGGTCGGAATCTACGCACGGCGGCCACCGGACCGCGTCATCATGGGTCTTGGGCAGGCCGCCATCGATGCCGAGGGCCGTTACATCGAACTGATCTTC
>JAJYPQ010000151.1 GCA_021795255.1 Pseudomonadota bacterium | reverse complement strand
GACAATGACTTCGGCAAACTGGGCGCACTGTGGCGACTGCTGCCCGCAGACACCCGTATTCCCGATCATTCAATCTGGGATCACCTGGACCTCACCTCGGCCTTCGCAGGTGCATTTGCCGCCGACCCTGATGGTGAGGCTGCGCTGCTGGCGTTGTCCATAGGCCCGGTGCAGGGGTTCATTGCGACGGCACGCACCACATCCGACCTATGGGCAGGATCGCATCTGCTCTCGCGGCTGGCGTGGGAGGCAATGAAGCCGGTGTGTGAAGTGCTCGGCCCGGATGCGATTCTCTTCCCGCGTCTGCGCGGTATTTCGCAGGTGGATATCTGGCTGCGTGATGAGATGGATCTGCCCGATGAACTATTCGAGTGCTGCGACTGGATGCAGGGCGGTACCGACGCGAACCTGCTGTTCTCTGCCGCGCTGCCGAATCGTTTCGTTGCCATTGTACCTGCAAACCAAGCACGCGCGATTGCCGAGCAGGTGACGGCGGCGGTGCGCGGTTGGCTGAAGGCGCTGGGTGATGACGTGGTGATGCGCCTTCTGCACGAGGCGGGCTATGACAAGGAAACCACTACCACTCCCTATGAACAGATGAAGGCACAACTCGCAGGCTTTCCTGAAGTGCATTGGGCCGCCGTGCCGTTTTCGCTCATCAAACCTCGCAACAAGGCCAAACAGAGCGATCTCGATACGAGTGCACTGTCGGACGCTATGGCACCGTTCTTTGGTGTCGAAGCTGGGAAAGCCTGCGGGTTTCTCGACACGCCTACATGGCAGATTCTTGCACAGGAAATCGACTGGAACGACAACACCACATTCTTTGCGCCTAACCCCGGCGTGCTCTACCCGGCGGTTTACGACCTCGCCGAGCGTGTTATGGCGGCAGCGAAAAGTACGCGGGCGTTCGACCAGAGCGAGCAAAAAGGCTGGCGCTGTTCGCTCACCGGAGAAACCGAGTGGCTGACAACCGACAAAGACCAGCTTTGCATCCCTGCAGGCAAGCGCAGGAGTCGCAAGGACATTAGGTTCAAGGAGGGCGAGCATGTCGAAACGCTCTGGACGAAAATCGCCGACGAGAAACCTTCATGGGCCAAGAAGGGCGAGCACCTCGGCGCGCTGCCTGCGATCAAACGCCTGTGGCCAACGATCTTCGCGGAGCAAGTTGGTAAGGCGCTCAACCCAAAAGATGACGGCGCAGCGAAAGCCATCGGACGCTTTGTCGTGTCCACGCACACCATGGCGCTGGCTCGGAATCTTGAATCACTCAATAGACAATTGTCCAAATCGAATGCGCAAGATCGACTCAAAGGTCTCGTATTAGACGACGACCGAGCGCCCGCCTTGCCGCGATCACTCGCCAACTTGCGCAGTTCGCTCGCGGCGCGAATTCCCGCCGCTCTGGACCGCCTACGGGAATCCGAAGAGCACAACGACGAAGAACGGCTTCATCGGCTTGAGTCCGAAGTTAAAGGGCTGCTCGGTCATAAACCTGAAACTTACTACGCCCTGCTGATGATGGACGGCGACCACATGGGCCGCATTCTCTCGGGCGACGAGAAGACTTGCATCTCATACCGCGAGAGCTTTCATCCGCAGATACAACAGGGTTTCGATGAATGCGCCTGCAAACAGGAGCTTATCCGCGATTATGGCGCCCAAAAACGCCCGATCTCGCCCAATCGACATCTCGCCATTTCCGGCGCGCTCAATGACTTTTCCCAAACCGTGGTGCGCCATGTCGTCGAGAACGAGCATCTGGGCCGCGTCATTTACGCAGGGGGCGACGACGCACTCGCCATGCTACCGGTAGCCGACCTGCTGCCCACCATGCGGCGCCTGCGCCATGCCTACAGCGGTATGGTGCCGGAGGATGAGTCGGTCGATTGGGGCGAGCTGCGCAAGCGCGACAAGCTGGTCTGCAAGGGAGGGTTTGCGTATCTCAACGGCCGCCTGATGCGCATGATGGGCAAGCAGGCTACCGCATCCGCCGGTGCAGTCATCGCCCATCACCAGGCGCCGCTCGGCGTAGTATTACGCGAGCTTCGGGCAGCGGAAAAGCGCGCCAAGGCCGAGGGTGGGCGCGATGCGTTCTCCATCACCGTTATCAAGCGTTCCGGCGGCGCGCTTTGCGTCACTGAAAAATGGGGCGAGCCGGTGATGTTGCTCGACGATCTGCGCGCCTTTCTCGCAGATGAAAGCACGTCGCGCCGCGCCGTCTATCATAGCCTGGAATGGCTGACCGATCTGCCGGACCCGAAAGGCAAACCCGAGATGCTCGAATCGCTGCTCGCCTTCCAGCTCGCACGGCAATCCGCCGGTGAGCCCAAAGCGCAAGCGCCTGGCCTCGCCAAACGGCTTGCTACGCTCGCGGCGACGCAACAAAAAGACAGCCTCAAATGGCTGGAACACTTCCTCACCGTGGCCGAGTTCCTGGCCCGGGAAACCCGCAGCGGAGAGATCGAATGAGCCCTATCGAAGCCCGTTTCATCGAACCACTGGACGTACTCTTCCTGCGCGGCAACAAACTGTTCGGCGACCCCGGCAGCTACGGCGAGTCGCTGGTGCCCCCCTGGCCATCGGTGGTGGCGGGCGCGCTCCGCTCGCGCATTCTGGCCGACGATGGTGTGGACTTACCCGCTTTTGCGCGCGGGGAGGTGAAACACGAAACACTCGGCACGCCTCTCGCCCCCGGCAACTTTGCTGTCACCGCTTTTCACCTAGCGCGGCGATTTGCCGATGGTCGCGTTGAAACGCTGATGGCGCTCCCCGCGGACCTTGTCGTCACTGAGAGCGAGGATACACAACCCGTCTCGGTGCACTCACTCAAGCCCATACAACTCGCTCCCAGTCTGTTGGCGTCTTCGGCTTTTGTATCGCTTCCCGTGCTCGCGGAAACGACGCGCGGCAAACCGGCCAGCGGCTATTGGTTGACGGAAAGCGGCTGGAAGAAATATCTGGCGGGTGATACACCGCAAGCCACCGACCTCGTGAAGTCCAGCGCGCTTTGGCAGATTGATCCGCGCGTCGGCGTAGGACTGGACGTCGCCACCGGCCGGGCAGCCGATGGGCGGCTGTTCTCGGTGCAGGCAGTGGCGATGACCAAACGAGAGCATACGGCCAAGAATGGTTTTGATGCCGGCTTTGTTGCAACCGCTAGTGGCGCCGCACTGCCGAAAAGCGGCACACTGCGACTCGGTGGTGATGCCCGCGCCGCCGCCATCCATGCACTGCCAGATTGCCGTTTTCCTGAGCCCGACTACGTTGGGATCGCACGCGCTAAACGGTGCCGCCTTATCTTGATTGCGCCCGGCCTTTTTTCCGATGGCTGGTTGCCCAACGGCATCACCCAAACCGCCACGGGCGAGTTCCACTTGGATCTGCACGGGGTGCGCGGCAAACTCCTTTGCGCCGCGGTGCCCCGCTTCGAGGTTGTTTCCGGCTGGGATTTGGCGAAGTGGCAGCCCAAGCCCGCCCAACGTACCGCGCCCACTGGCAGTGTCTACTGGCTCGGCGAGCTCGACGCCACACCCGACGCGCTACGCAAGCTTGTGGAAGCGGGTTTGTGGCGTGCGCCGTGCGAAGATGCTGCCCGTCGCGCTGAGGGGTTTAATCGCATCACCCTTGCCGCCTACTAATCAAGGAAACCCTATGTTCGAAAAACACGCAGCCCTGTTCCTCTATGCAGTCAGCCCCGTCCACATGGGCGCGGGCCAGGCGGTCGGCGTCATCGACAATCCCATCCAGCGCGAACGTCACACCAGTCACCCATGCTTTGCCGGTTCCGGCATCAAGGGCGCGGTGCGGCATGGTTTTACCGCGATCGGTGGTGATGCAGTCCTCATAGACCGCCTGTTCGGTCCGGACGCTGGCAGCTCAGACCTGCACGCCGGAGCGATCAGCTTCGGCGATGCGCAACTCGTCGCCCTGCCTGTGCGTTCCCTGAAAGGCGGCTATGTCTACGCGACCTGCCCGCAGGCCATCGCGCGCGCGCAGCGCCTGCTTGGGTTGATCGGCATCGCGGCCGACTGGCCGACGCTGACCGTCGAGGATGAATGTTGCCTACTCGCCAACCCCGCGTTACTGTCTGGTGAACATCTGCATCTCGAAGCATTCGAGTACGCGGCAATTGATAAGCTATCCACGTCCGTCACAACCATCGCTGCCGATCTTGCCGTCAAGGCGCTGCCGGATGGTAACCCCTACGCTTTCTTTCGAGAAAAACTCAAGACCGATCTCGTCGTCCTCTCCGACACTGATTTTGCCTACTTTGCACAGAACGCCATGTTGGTCGAGACACATGTGCGCATCGACAGCGATACCGGAACGGCCAGCGATGGCGGCTTGTTCTATACCGAAAACCTGCCGCCCGAATCGCTGCTCGTCGCGCCTATTCTCGCCAGCCAGACGCGCACCGGCAGAAGAGAGGACGAGATGAAAGCGGATGAAGTGATGTTCAAAATGAAGAACGTCATCGACACCAAGATTCTGCAGATCGGTGGTGATGTCACTACCGGGCGCGGCTTGGTGTTGACCAAGCTCGTGGAGGGCAAGCAATGATCGCCACAACCCAAGGCAAGCGCCGCCAGACCCTCGAACAGCAGCGTGCGCAGGATGCGTGGGAAAAATGTGCGGCCTACACAAAGGAACACGTTAACATTACCAAGGGGCTGCCAGCGCTTATTATGAACAGCGGCCTTATGCAAGTTCTAGCGTTCTGTCACGAAAAGGGCGGCGCGAACGAGCAAGTAGCGCAACACCTACGTGCATGGCTGGGCAAACGTTTCAATGGCATCGATCGTGATCCCGGCTTTGAGTTGCTCATGCAGTCGCTCATGAAGGCCAAGCCCGGCGAATATCAGGCCATCACCGCAGAAGCGTTTGCGTGGCTGCGCTGGATGCGGCAAATGGCCGCCGCGCGCAAGGAAGGTGAGTGACATGCCGATTGCTGCTGTTCCTCGATATCTCCAAAAAGATGACTCGCAGTTTTATCTCTCGGCACCGCCGGGGCATCGCTTTATGCTCTACTTCGCAGTGTGGGGCGATAACCAGGAAACTGACACCGTCGATTGGCGCATGAAAGATCGGGTTCCGAGGATCGACAAGAAAACCGGCCAACAGAAAGCAGGAAAGTCCGGACCGGAATGGGATGACCTGCCGAACGACCAATACGCCTGTACTATCGCAGCCTGCAAAGCACCTTCGTTCGAGGAGGAAAAACCCAGAAGGACCAAGCCCAAGTCAGATCTAGGCCTCAAACCGTGGCAGCCTATGATGAAGGGTTTATGCGAACGTCAGACTGCGATCGCCAGAGCGTTCCCAGGCGAGGCGCTGCTCTGCCTTAACGCCCTCGCCACCGCCCCTTTTACCACCGGCCTCGGCAACGAGCACCCGCTGGAAAATGGTTTCGCCTTCCTCAACCCTTACGGCCTGCCGTACCTGCCCGGTTCCGGCGTCAAGGGCGTGCTGCGGCAGGCGGCGCGTGAACTGGCGAGCGGCGACTGGGGCGAGGCGCATGGCTGGAAAGAGGACAAGTGCTACACGGTCATGCACGGTGGTGGCGAGAAACGCTGCGCCGCGCTCGACAAAAACAAACAACCCGTGACGTTCTCCATGCTCGATGCGCTATTCGGCAGCGAAGCCCCCAACGGTGACACCCACCATCTGCGCGGCGCATTAGTCTTTTGGGATGTCGTTCCGCAAATCAAGGGCGACAGCCTCGCGGTCGACATCATGACGCCGCATCAAAGCCATTATTACCAGCCAAAGAAAGACCAGCAAGGAGCGGCGTCTCCCCACGAATCCGGCCAGCCCACTCCCATCAGCTTCCTTACCGTGCCGCCCGGATCGGCTTTCGTGTTCCATGTGCAATGCGACCTCGCGCATTTGCACCAAGTTAGACCGGACATTGCCACGGGGGACCGCTGGAAAACCCTGCTTGAAGCGGCTTTCGCCCATGCGTTCCAGTGGCTCGGCTTCGGTGCTAAGACGGCGGTGGGTTACGGGGCGATGCAACCTGATATCGAGGCTAAAAAGCGCGCCGAGGCGGATTCTGCAAGGCGAGAAGAGGAAGCGCGCAGGGCCGAGGAAGAAGGAAGGCGGGCCGCCCAAAGAGAGGCCGAACTTGCGAGGCTTAGCCCCATTGAGCGTTCGATCCGAGAGCTCTTGGATACACGCCCAGACAGGCAGCAACCGGAGGTCTCCGCCGTCATTGGCGCGGTAAAACAAGGGCGTTGGACAGGCGATGAAAGGATCGCCGTCGCGCAGTGGTTGCTGAAGACCATGCAAACCACCAAAGGCCAGTGGAAAGAAACCAGCCAGGCGAAAAAACCGGAGAAGGATCGCGAGTATCAGAACACATTGCTGGTAAAATCCTGGCTCGGCGGAAAATAAGAACGTGGCTAACCTTTTTGTCACCCGCCATCCCGGCGCGCGCGAGTGGGCTGAGCAACAAGGGATCGCTGTAGAGCGCTTTATCAAGCATCTCGAGCCCAACGCCGTGAAGGCGGGCGACGTGGTAATTGGCTCGCTCCCCATGAACCTCGTCGCGCAGGTCTGCGCAAAGGGGGCTCGGTATCTGCATTTGTCGTTGGACCTGCCCATCGAGGCGCGCGGTCGAGAACTCACAGCAGAGGAGATGTGCTGTTACGGAGCCCATGTGGAGGAATATTGGGCGGAGCGGATCGAGCGTTGAACAACACCGCCCATGTGCACTGTGTTGGTGTGTGCCCAGGCGTCTCCGAACCTTCGCTACATCTCTCGCTTTCCTCGGCTTACCGTGGCTGTATGTCCCGTGAACGCCAGGGTGATGGGAAAACATGGCCATGGGTCATCGCGGGACGTCGGCCGAGGGATCCGGTGGGGTATTTGACGGATCGAGCGCGTTCAGTTTGTTGACAAAGTGCGCGGGTTTCCGGATCGTAGTCGCTGGGCTCGTCGACGATGAGCAGGGCCAGGCGATAGTGCTTGGCCGCTTGGCGCCGATCGCCGCGCGCCTCGTACGCCATCGCCAGCCGCCAGCGGTGCTTGTACTTCTTTCCGCTGCCGCAGGGGCGGGGATCGTTACGGCCAATTTTTGTCATGGGCTTGGTGCCGACGTGGAGAGTGGATTGGCCGCGGCCTGGCCTCGGCTGCCCGCCAGGACCGCTTATGCACGGGACACCCTGGCGCACGATGCGGCGCGCTACCGCACCGCCCCGGGCAACCCCCCCCTGTCCCGCTTGACCGCACAGGCCGCGTCCCGTCAGCACCGCTCCATATAAACCGGTTCTCGAGAACAACAACGCCCATCTCCCCTTCGTCACCCGCGCACTGACCAATGTCTATGGCGCCTTCCCGACGGCCCTTGCGACTGACAAAGGCGTAGTAATCAGTCCGGAATTCCGACCGAGGGCCAAGAGGACATCCAACTCGATAAGAGGGCGCCTGATTGGGGTGGCACATTTGGCCTCTGCACGTTCCGTTCCCTAGCAATCTCTAGACCATGCAATTAGCGAAATCCGAGTTCCAGACATTTCTTATTCGCCGTGATCTCAATTACAGGGAATTACTTGTCCGCTCCGATTGTATGCCACTACAGCCCCATGAGGGAACTGGTAGTACTCCACACCACCGACGCAGACTTTTTGGTATCCCTTAATCTGGGCTAAAGTATGGTTCACGCTTCCACACCCCGCTAGCGATGCAGCCACTAACAATACTATTACCGCCTTCTTCATTTTACCCTCTTTTCAAATAGCGTCGCCCAGCAAGATGAAAATCTGCAACCAACAGATTATGTCCTAATCCGCTCTTCATGAGGTCAAGCCTTCCAACTTACCAGTTGAAAGGGCCGGTTTCTTCATCCATATCTCCCTCCCCTCTTCATCAGGTCAAGCCTTCGAACACATGCAACTAACTATCGGTCGGAAATACCTTGGTCTTAATCCCTTCTTCATCAGGTCAAGCCTTCGAACCCAATCAATGGTCGAGTTCATTCGTGCGCAGGGTCTTAATCCCTTCTTCATCAGGTCAAGCCTTCGAACTTGCATATTCCGAAGCAAGATGACCAAGGATTCCGATCGAACGTGACCACGGATTCCGATTCATCTTGACCGCGCATTCCGATCGAAGATGACCACGGATTCCGATCCATCGTGACCGACGTCGTGT
>JAJYPQ010000005.1 GCA_021795255.1 Pseudomonadota bacterium | reverse complement strand
CCGTGAATGTTCTGGCTTTTCGTCACTAGAAAGAGGCGGGCTACTGAATGGATCCGCTCCTCATCAAGCACTGAGCGAAATCTACCCCAACATATCGCCGGACATCCAGCGCCCGGCGTCATTGTGTTTATCACCATGAACTCTCATGGGGTTCTGTTTACACAATAGCTCCGCAAGTGCCTGACCTGTCCCATCCTGGACCGGCTAGAGACCTTTTGCCGTAACACGGCGGCGAAATGGGAATGCAAGGTTCTGGAATGCAATGGTGAAGCGGATAACGTTGAAGATCAGACACGGCGATGTAGACATGGTCAATTCCAGTAATTTCAGTCATGGCCCGATTTCAGAATCGTTTCAGTCTTCGTCGCTGGCGTCCTGACGCACGGCACGCAGTTGCTTCAGCAACTCCGGCAGCCATTCTTGTGCCGTCTCCCACACCACATCGAGGTCGATGTCGAAATAGCCGTGGGCCATGCGATTGCGCATGCCGCGCATGTTACGCCATGGCACCTCGGGGTGTGCCTCGGTGAACACGGCATAACCCTCCATCACCTTCGTGGCGGCCTCGCCGATGATGATAAGGCTCATAATGACGGCCTGCTGGGTGCGTTTGTCCTCAAGGAACTCGTTTTTGTCCAGGCCATCCACGAAGCTGCACACATCCACTGCGGCCTGCTGGATGTGATCGATGTAATCAGGCAGACGGTTCCCGTTCATACCGGTTGCGCCTCCGCAAGCACCTGTGCTCGAAGCTTTGGTGGCAGGTCGCTTGGTGTCAGCAAATCGACATGAACGCCGAGCAGCGATTCCAGATCGTCTTGCAGACCGCCTAAGTCCAATAACGTGGCACCAGGCAGTGCATCGACCAGTAGGTCTAGGTCGCTGCCGTCCCGGTCGGTGCCATGCAGTACCGAACCGAAGACGCGCAGGTTCGCTGTGCGAAAGCGGTTCACCGCTTCGCGCACTGCACTTCGCTTCATGTCGAGCACAACGGACGGTCGCATGAGCATCCTTCTTATCGAAACTCATTGAAATGGTAAGGGATCGAGAATAGCATTTCAAGACCGCTTTTCGAGAACCGCAACACCGTGATTTTGCGCGCCGTACTGGATGGCCAGGCCGGCTTGTCGCAAACCTAACATTACGAAATAGCATGACAGCATGAAGAGATTCCCGCACGGCCGCACACCCTATCGGTGGTCAGGACGTGCGGGGATAGCCCTATCCGAAGGAGATCTTATGTCTCGCCCCAGTAGTATCACACCCGAACAGGTCTTTGCCGCCGCGTTCGACTTACGCGATCACGGTTAGACCGTCACCGTCCAGGCCGTGCGCCAGATCCTCGGCGCCGGCAGCTTCACTACCGTCGCGCGCCTCGCGCTCTTGCTTGGAATCGAACTTAGGACCGGTCCTGGTCAGCCTTTATCAGTTCCGGCCACGCCGCTTTGAGATAAATGCCCATGGACCAGAGCGTCAGGAGGGCGGCCACATAGAGCAGGATCTCCCCTATCCGGGACGCCGGAAGCCCAGCTATGGGGTGCGCGTAGAGTAAAAGCAGGATCGCTACCATCTGCGCCCCGGTCTTGAATTTCCCAATGTAGGAGACCGCGATACTCTTGCGCTTCCCAAGCTCGGCCATCCACTCCCGCAAGGCCGAAACCGCGATCTCGCGCCCAATGATGATCAAGACCACGACCGAAAAGAGCGGACCACTTAAAAGGGACGGCCGCAAACTCGAATTGGCGACGATCAGGATCAAGGCTGCCGCCACCATGAGCTTATCGGCGACCGGATCCAGAAATGCCCCGAAGGCCGAGGACTGGTTCAGTTTGCGCGCGAGATATCCATCGAGCCAGTCCGTGACCGCGGCCAGCAAAAAGAACCCGGCACTGCCCGCATTGGCCCAGCTCACGGGCAAGAAGTAGACGAGTACGAAGACCGGGATTAAGGCAATCCGCAAGAGGGTCAGGATATTGGGCGTATTTAGGGGCACACGCTGCCCTCGGCGTGGAAGATGTCATAAATTCGACGCGCGAGCACCGGACTGATACCGGGGATTCGTTCGAGATCGGCAAGCTCCGCTTGGGCGACAAAACGCGCCCCCCCGAGCGCCTTCACCAGGGTCTGTCGGCGCTTGGGCCCAATTCCTGGAATGGCGTCGAGCTCGGACGTAAGGCGCGCCTTACCGCGCCTTGCCCGGTGGGCGGTAATGGCGAATCGGTGCGCCTCATCGCGAATCGATGCCAAAAGGACTAAAGCCAAAGGCTCGGCCTCCAGGGTAAAGGGTGGGGCACCGAGCGGCCAGTAAAACTCTTCGTCACCAAAACGACGATCAGGACCTTTTGCAATACCTAACACTTTAGCCTCCGGTGCGATGGTCAGGAGAGTTTCATAAGCCTTGGCGACCTGCCCCATACCGCCGTCGATCAAGACGAGATCCGGGAGCTTGGCCTTACTGTAACGCCTCCTGACGGCTTGCGCGATGGCGGCGTAATCATCACCGGCCGTTACCCCCTCGATATGAAAACGACGATAATCGCTCTTGATAGGACCCTGTGGGCCAAAGACCACACAGGAGGCCACAGGTAACTCCCCTTGGGTATGACTGATGTCAAAGCACTCGATACGCTCGGCGCCCGTGAGGCCTAAAGCCCGCTGCATAGCGCTAAAGCGGGCGGCGTAATGTGCCCGTTCCGCGAGATGGCGTCGTAAGGCATCTTCGGCGTTGGTTTTGGCCAGTGCCACCCAATGGCGAGCGGTTCCGCGCGCCGGTGTGCGAATCTCCACGGCGTGCCCACTGTCGCTCGCGAGTGCTGCGGCCAGGAGTTCGCGTCCTTTGACGGCTACGCCGACATAGAGGCGCTGTGGCGGTGACTGGCCCAGATAATACTGGGGAATAAAGGCCGCCAGCATCTCTTCTGCCGATATCGCCTCTGGGACCTTGGGGAATAAGGTTTTGCTGCCGAGATGACGGCCACCGCGCACGAACATGACCGCAACACACACGCTCGAACCATCAAAGGCGATATCGATGACATCGGCATCACCCTTGTCGCCATCCACATATTGCCGTTCCTGTACGGCCGCGAGTAGCGTGATTTGGTCGCGCAGGCGCGCGGCCTTCTCATAGTCCAGGCGCGCAGCCGCTTCGGCCATGTGCACTTTGAGCTCAGAAAGTAAGGTGCGGTTGCGGCCCTCGAGAAACCAAGTGGCGTGTTCGACATCCCGGGCATAGCCCTCGGCGTCGATCAGGCCGACACAAGGCCCTGAGCAACGCTTGATCTGGTACTGGAGGCAGGGGCGCGTGCGGTTACGAAAGACGGAATCCTCGCATTGTCGGATCGGAAAGATGCGTTGCAGGAGGTTCAGTGTTTCGCGCACCGCCGAAGCGCTGGGATAAGGCCCGAAATAGCGGCCCGGAGTCCGCCGTGCGCCGCGGTGAAATCCGAGCCGCGGGAAAGGCCCGCCCCCGCCTAAAAAGATGAGAGGATAACTTTTATCGTCTCGTAACAGGACGTTATAGCGAGGTCTTAAGGATTTTATGAGGTTATTTTCAAGGAGCAGCGCCTCGGTCTCCGTATGGGTGACGGTCACCTCGATGTGCTGCACGGCCCCCATGAGTGAAGCGATGCGGGGGCTCTTCTGCGGGCGCAGGTAGCTCCCGACCCGCTTTCGCAGGCTTAAGGCTTTACCGACATAGAGCACCGTTCCGGACTCGTCTAGCATCCGGTAGACGCCTGGGCAGTCACCAAGACCGCGCACCAAAGCCTTGAGGTCGGTCATAGGATCTCGCGCAGGGCCGCCTCAAAGACCGTGACAAAAGAGGCCTCGGTCAGCCGCTTGGTCTGGGTGTTGTAACGACTGCAATGATAAGAATCCCACATAATCCGATCCCCGATTTCATGGCGGGCCCCATGCCCAAATCGATGGTGGGCAAGCGGCGTGGACAGGGCCCGGAGAACCGCGTCGTGAGCAATACGCCCCAAGGCGATGATAACCCCGCCCGAAGGCTGACAGGCAAGCTCGGCCTTGAGATAAGGGGCGCAGGTCGCAATCTCGGCGGCGGTCGGCTTGTTGGCTGGCGGGACGCATTTGACAGCATTGGTAATGCGACAGCCCTTGAGCGTAAGACCATCCCCCAAGGCGCTTGACTCTGCCTGATTAGAAAGATTCAGACGGTGCAGGGTGCGGTAGAGCAAAAGACCAGCGAAATCGCCAGTAAAGGGTCGACCCGTGGCGTTGGCGCCGTGAAGCCCCGGGGCTAAGCCGACGATCACGACCTTGGCCTCATCGGCTCCGAGTGCTGGGACCGGAAGGCAATGATAGCCCGGATAACGGCGCTTGGTTTCATCCCGAAAGGCCGCGAGCCGCGGACACTTACGGCACTGCTTTAATGTCTCCGCCGTCACCATGATCTCCTAGGCTTTGCCGCCGCTTTCCCCGTAGCATCCATCCCGGAACCCGCCCTTACAAGGTCCCCTCTTGGGCAAAGCGCGTGAGCCGTCGGCAGGCCTCTCGGTATTCAATGTCCTCCATCAACAACGGGCTCGTCCAGCCGGGACGACCGTGCAGCCTAGTGAGGCGCGACTGAGAGGCCGGATTTTGGTAGCCCGTCAGGGCATGCAGGAGGCCATCTAGGCCGTCTGGGTCGTTGCAGGCCAGCACCATATCGCAACCGGCGGCCAAGGCCTTACGCGCCCGATCCCCGAGACTTCCCGCGCCGTGCGCCCCGACCATGCTGAGGTCATCGCTGAATATGACGCCGCTAAAGCGCAATCTCTTTCGTAAGACCTCGTTCAGCCAGAACCGTGAGAACCCGGCCGGCTCAGGGTCAACCTGCGGGTAGAGGACGTGCGCTGGCATAATGCCTGCCAGCACTGTGGGCGCAAGCCGCGCAAAGGGCACTAAATCGACAGCGTCGATCGCCGCCAGATCGCGGTCGTCGGTGGGAAGTTCCTTATGGGAGTCGCCTACGACCCCCCCATGCCCTGGAAAATGTTTGCCGGTCGCAGCCATGCCCGCTTGGGTCATGCCCGAGATATATTGACGGGCCAATTCCGCAACGATCAAGGGGTTATCATGGAAGGCGCGATCGCCTATGACCTCGCAAAGGCCTCGCCCGATGTCAAGAACGGGGGCAAAACTGATATCTACCCCCAGCACCAAAAGCTCGGCGGCCATGACAAGCCCCGCCGAACGTGCCAGAAGACGGGCCTCTGAGCGGTCTTGCGCGTAGAGGCCCCCTATGTGGCCGCACGGCGGCAGCGATGTAAATCCGAAGCGAAAGCGTTGCACCCGTCCGCCCTCGTGATCCACGGCAATAATGAGCGGTGGTTCTCTCAGGGCGTGTATCTCGGAGGTGAGGGCACCGAGTTGTTCGGGACTTTCGTAGTTGCGGGCGAAGAGAATGACACCGCCTACGAGCGGGCTTTTGAGCCACTTGCGTTCGGTCCCGGATAGGGCGGGTCCCGCAAGATCCATCATAACCGGTCCTAGGGACATGATCTTTCCTCAAGCCAAAATGTGAAGCCGCGTACCGACCTGAACCATGTCAAACAGCCGGATGACGTCGTCGTTGCGCATTTTTATGCAGCCATGTGAGGACGGGACCCCCATGGCGTCGTCGTCGGGCGCCCCGTGAACATAGACGTAACGACGCATGGTGTCGACTGTTCCCAATCGGTTTTTCCCCTTCTCAAGCCCACTCAACCACAATATCCGGGTCAAAATCCAGTCCCGTTGGGGATAGACTTGGCGCAAGGCGGGACTATATATCTCGCCCGTCAATCGCCGCCCGACAAAAACCCCGTTAGGCGGGGCCCCGGCCCCGATCTTGGCCCGAACGACGTGCAGGCCGCGCGGGGTTCGATAACTCCCGTACTGCTCGCCGACCCCATTTTTGGCGGTGGCGACCGCCGCCTCCCACAGTACGCTACCCCCTTCCCGCGCAAGGAGTCTGAGGGTTTGCGATGGTACATCCACTTCCACGTAAGCCATTTAGGCATCCTTAAGGAATAAGGCCATGGCCTCGACGTGGTGGGTGTGGGGAAACATGTCGACCACCCCAAGCCGTACCAACCGGTAGCCGTGGTCATGGACCAAGACTGCGGCATCGCGTGCAAGCGTCGCCGGATTACAGGAAACATAAACAAGCCGTGGCACTCGACGTTCGGCGAGAAAGCTGATGGCAGCGAGCGCCCCGGTGCGCGGAGGATCGACTAAGGCGGCATCGATCGGATCAGGAAGCAAAGCCGCTAACGCCGCGCCGTCTAGATCGGCCACGTGCCAGGTGATATGGGCAAGACCGTTGGCATCAGCGTTCGCCCGCGCCCTCTCAATCAGGGCCGGGGTGCCCTCGATACCAGTGACGTACTGCGAGCGCCGACCCAGAGGAAGCGTGAAATTTCCAAGCCCGCAAAAAAGATCCACGACCCGGGTATCGGCACCGACATCCAACCACTCGACGGCCTGACTGACCATGGCCCGGTTGGTCTCGGCATTAATCTGCACAAAATCCAAGGGGCCGAACGTTAGGTCGACATCAAAGGCCGGAAGCTGGTAGCGCAGAGCGGGAGGGGATTCAAGACTTATGGCGCAAAGGCTATCCGGCCCACCCGATTGGCTATACATCGAAAAACCCCAGGTCTGGCCGAAGTCCGTGAGCCGCTCGCAATCGGAAGCGGTCAAAGGCACAAGGTGGCGGATAACGAGGGCCGCCTCGGTGTCGCCGCCGGCAAACTCGATCTGGGGAATGTGCGTCGGACAAGATAGCCCTTCGAGCAGATCCTTTAACTCGACCAGACGGTCGCCCAGCCGCCTCTCAAGTGTATGGCAAATCGTAAGTGCTGCGATAAAGGAGTGCTGGCGCTCCCGAAAGCCAACCAGAACGCCGCCCTTTTTAGGTACAACGCGCACTCCGAGGCGGGCCTTTCGCCGATAGTGCCATGGGGGTCCAGAAAGCGGTTCAGCCCAGCTCTCTGTCGCGACTTTGCCGATGTGAGTCATAGCCTCGCGAACAACGCTCTCTTTGGCGTGCAACTGCGCTTTACCATCGAGATGTTGCAAGCGACAGCCCCCACAAACGCCGAAATGGGGACACTCGGGTGTGACCCGCTCGGGGGAGGCCCGAAGAATGTCCTGCGCGGCTCCCGTATCGTAGCGGCGTTTACGGGTGCCATAGGTAAATCGCACCTCTTCCCCGGGCAGGGCACCGGCTACAAAAACCACCTTGCCGTCGCAATGGCCAACACCAGATCCGTCATGGTTTAGAGAACTGATCTCGCAGGTCGCTTCGCGGATAGGACGCGACTCTCTCATGGCGAGGCTCGTTCCCAGGCGCTTAAAAAATCGGTGAGATGGGCCGCTTTTGACTCGCGAAGAACAGTCTTAATCAAGCCCTCCTCGCGTTCGTGTTCAAGGGCTGTGAGATGCCCGCGCTCGAGTTCGAGCCGCAGGAAGACGAGATAGGTATTGAGGACATCGGTCTCGCAGTAGGCGCGTATGCCGGCAAGCTCCCCAAGCTTAAAGCGTTCCCACACCGCACTGCCAGCATGACCCTGTTTGCCGGGGAAACCGAGAAACGCCGATATGTCGTCCAAAGGGGCTTGGGCCCGCGTCTGATAGCCCGACAAGACCTCCATCACATCGGTATGACGGGCATGATAGCGGCTCAAATAGTTATTCCAGCGAAAGGCTGGATCATTGTCGCCAGATTCCCAATAACGGGCGCAGCTGATCTTATGGAGGAGCGCGCGGTAATGGAGAACCGGTAGATCAAAGCCGCTCCCGTTCCAGGATACCAGGGTTGGCGAAAACCGCTCGATCCCCTCAAAAAAACGCGTTATGAGTTCGGCTTCGGGGGCGGATTCGTCGCCCAAGGACCAGACCCTCAATTCCTCATTGCGCCGCAGAAGGACCGAGATCGCCACGATCTTATGGAGATAATGGCGCAGAAAATCCTGGCCACTTTCCTCCCGCCTACGATGGACCATCACTTGCGCTACGTCCTCGTCGCTCAAATCAAGCTTATAGAGGCGCCGTCCGGCGGCTACATCAGGGATAGTCTCGATATCGAACACCAGGATGTTCATGAACTGGGAAACACTCCGGTAGAGAGGTAACGATCGCCGCGGTCGCACACGATGCTGACGAGGGTCGCGCCCTCAAGTTCCGCGGCCAGCAAAAGGGCCGCCGCCACTGCCCCGCCCGAGGAGATGCCGCAGAATATGCCCTCCTCTTTGGCCAGTCGGCGGGTGGTGTCCTCAGCTTGCTGCTGATCGATATCGATGATGCGATCGACGCGCTGGGCCTCATAAATCTTCGGAAGATAGGCGGCGGGCCAACGACGAATCCCGGGAATGGACGCGCCCGGAGCCGGTTGGACGCCGACTATGGTGATCCCGGCATTCTGTTCTTTCAGATAACGCGAGGTCCCCATGATGGTTCCGGTCGTGCCCATGGCGCTGATAAAATGCGTGATCGTGCCCTCGGTATCGCGCCATATCTCAGGACCTGTTCCGCGGTAGTGAGCCTCTGGATTATCAGGGTTTGAGAACTGATCGAGCACATAACCTACCCCTTGAGCCTCCATCTCGCGGGCCTTGTCGATAGCCTCCTCCATGCTGCCGGCGCGCGAGGTCGTGATGAGGGTTGCGCCAAAAGCGCGCATAAGCCCCCGGCGCTCGGCGCTCATGTGCTCCGGCATGACCAAGATCATGCGATAACCCATGGTGGCGGCGACCATAGCCAAAGCGATCCCGGTATTACCGCTAGTGGCCTCGATCAGGGTGTCACCGGGATGAATTTTGCCCGCGCGCTCGGCCGCCTCGATCATAGAGAGGGCGGCCCGATCCTTGACCGAACCGGCCGGGTTATTCCCTTCGAGCTTCACGAGTATCTGGTTGCCCGAACCGGGAACCATCCTCTGGAGTCGAACGAGCGGCGTATTTCCCACGCAATCCGCGAGCGCTTTTACCTGCATAATCAGTCCTGGTTCCTCGTTAACGGCTTCTCGACCGGCTCTATCGACGGTCGCGTAGCCCCACAATGTACGACCGCTCTTGCGGGACGGCCGCATTAAGCCTCAGAGTTTCGCGGCCCAGTTTAGCGCACTCGCTCTGGGAGCGACACGAGCGACCACTCATCGAAATAGAGACACAGCGTTTGTTGACCGCGGTAGTCATCGAGACCTAAGCGATACCGGAGTCGGACCAAAGCCCCCTCGGCGGGTGGCTCGGTAAGGCGGAATCCCATGGCCTTGATCCGATGACGGGGGGTCCGCTCGAGCGCCACCTGAAGACGCAGGTGCTGACCCTTTATGAGGCGCGACTCAAGCACGCAAAAAACCCCCTCGAAAAGCGGTTCGGGAAACCCATTGCCCCACGGTCCCCCCTCGCGTATCGCTAAGGCCAGTGCTAACGACAGCTCTTCTGGCAGCAATTCGCCATCGGTCTGCCGGTCGTCAAAGGGACCACGTCCCACGCGGCGCTCGACCTCGCGCGCAAAGGCCAGAGCGAGCGTCTCCCAATCGGCGGTCTTGACCGTCAGACCGGCCGCGGCCGCGTGTCCACCGAAGTGCTTCAGTAATCCGGGATATTCTTCGGCGATCGAGGCTAACGTATCACGGAGGTTTAAACACGCCACACTGCGCCCTGATCCTCGCAGATATCCAGGCTCGGCCGGCGCCAGAGCGATCACCGGCCGTTTGTGCCGGTCTTTAAGGCGTCCGGCCAGTATTCCGACGATCCCGGGGTGCCAATGCGGTTCCATAAGACAAAGGCCGGGCGCCAAGCTCCCCGCTTCTGTGAGGTCAGCAAGCTTCCCCTCGGCATCGGTCTGCATCTCGGCCTCGCGTGCGCGCCGCTCCCGGTTCAAGCGATCGAGCTCCTGCGCCAAGATCATAGCTTCGCTGCGGTCATCGGTCAGAAGGCAGCGGACGCCCACCGCCATGTCGGCTAGGCGTCCTGCGGCATTCAGTCGGGGTCCCACCTGAAATCCAAGGTCCTGGGCGTACACATCCCCTGGCCGTTTGCCGCTCACCGCCAACAGGGCCTCTATCCCAGGGCACGCGTGGCCTGCGGTAATGCGCCGCAAGCCTGCGCGCACGAGGAGGCGATTATTGCCATCCAGAGGGACGCAATCGGCGACTGTTCCCAAGGCTACGAGGTCCAAAAGCTGGGCAAGTGAGACCGCGCGGGCCTTAAGGACGCGGCGAAGTGCTATCAGAAGATACAAAACAACCCCGACTCCTGAGATCGCTTTGCTGAGAAACGGATCACCCTTTTGATTGGGGTTAACGATCGCGTAGGCGTCGGGGAGATCATGACCTGGCAAGTGATGATCGGTAATGATGAGCCGCATGCCGAGCCGCTTGGCCTCGGCGGCCCCATCCACGCTATTGATACCGTTATCCACCGTCATAAGCCAAGACGGCATGAAGGCCGCCGCGCGCGCGACAATGGCCGGGGTCAGACCGTAACCTTCCTTGGCGCGATCGGGAATCAAATAGGAGACGTCTGTGGCTCCAAGGAGTCGCAGGCCGCGCACCGCCAAGGCCGTCCCGGTGGCCCCATCGGCGTCATAATCGCCAATCACCAGAATCGATTCGCGGCTCGCTATGGCTAAGGCCAAGGCCTCAGCGGCCCGCTGGAGTCCGAGCATGGGCTGCCCGTCTAAGAGGTTGGCGAGGCCTTCGAGCGGGGCAACGGGATCGGCCACACCGCGCGCGGCATAAAGGCGCGCGAGTACCGCCTGCACCCGTTCTGCGGACTCGGGAGACGTTAGCGCCATAAGCGCCAAAAGCGCCAGAGATCGCGGCGAGTGAGATGAAAAGCAGGCCCGCGATCACCCACGACGATCAGTTCGTGAAGCGAGCCATCGGCCAGTCGCTTGGCAAGCGGCCGAAGCCAGCTTGTGACCAAGGCCTCCAGAAACAAAGACCAACCCTCGGTATCCCCGTACTGAACCGGGCCTTGGGCACCGCGCAGGACGAGCAGAATAGACCCTTCGTTGACCAGCCCCCGGGCACTCTTAGGAGCCGGTGCGCAGGACGCTTGGGTGATGTTCGCCGCACCTTTGATCAGGACGTCATCGGTATAGACCGAGGAAAATCGTGCAGGGGCATCGGTCGGGGCCGAGCCTGGACCCCAAAACCAGACGCTATTGACACAAAGCCTCGGGCCCTCTCCACCATGGCTACCGACCAAGGCCTGGTGTAACACCATCTGGACCTCATTGAGACGCGTCCGCCAGAACCTCTGATCGCCCAGAGGCAAAAAGTTCTGGATATTTTGGCCTGTCACCTCGTCCAAGGTCGCGACCTGCAAGGCCTTGGGGCTCGGCAAGGTCAGGTACCAGCGATTGGGCGCGTGCACCTCGATAGTCCCGCCCTCCTCGGCGAAGATAGCCGCCACAAGGCGACTAAGACGCAGCGCTTCCTCGCCCGTCAAGCCAATCGTTTCGTTATCGGCGAGCAAAAGGCGATCCCCGTCGACTGCCAAGTGTACGGGATCGCAGCGCGCCCACCACTGTGCGCTCGGGGCTTGCCCCTCCCCCAGGCGCGCCAGCGCAGCCAAGCCTATACCCTCATGCAAACCAAAAAGGTCAAGGACGCGAGCCGCCAGCCCCTCTCCCAAGGTCGTAGTGGTGCGGACGCGGGCGAGGAAGCTCGCAAGCGATCGAGGCCACGCAAGCGGCCAGGGGTCTCTCCCCGTCAAGCCCGGAACAAACACCGTGACCGTATGCGGCAAGAAAGGTGCGCCTTTGGGGCTCACTCGCCATCCAGGTCGTCGATGCCTTCGCGTCGCGCGTCCTGCTCGGCATCAGATACGACTTTATACGCCACGCGTTCATTATCCTCGTAACTTCCTTTGAGTATCCCGCGGATCACGATGGCGACCGTAAGCACTACAAACGCTACGGCTGGCACAATAAGATAAAGCATGTAAGATTGATTCATTCCTGACTCCCGGGACCGGAAACCAACAGCCGTAGCGCGTTAAGCACGACCAACAATGAGCTTCCCGACATGCCCAAAGCGGCAAGCCAAGGCGGAACAAGGCCGAGGGCCGCGGCCGGCAAAGACACCGCATTATAGAGGATGGCCCACGCCAGATTCTCCCGCACCACCCAGCGCATACGGTGGACTAGCCTGAAGCTTTCAGCAAGACCCGTGAGTCCGGATAATAAAATGAGATCGGCGCTTGCGGCGGCCAAGACATTGCGCCGCCCCACGGCGATCGCGACCGGCGCTGCGGCGAGCGCTGCGGCATCATTGACGCCATCGCCTACCATGGCCACGACCCCGGACGCCGAGAGTTTTCGGATCCAGGCGAGCTTGTCTTCTGGCAAGAGGTCGCCGTACGCCTCATCGATCCCTAATGTCTGTGCCAAGGAATCAACCGTTGCCGCGCGGTCCCCGGACAAAACCGCGATGCGCCGTCCCTGATGCCGAAGCCTCTGCAGGAGCGCCTGCACCCCGGGCCGCAGCCGGTCATTGAACACAAAGACGCCTAAAGGACCATGTTCGTCTGCGATCCAGACCTCGGTCGCTTCAGCTTCAATCTGGAGAGGATCACTCAAGGCCTCTGTAAAGCGCCGCGTTCCGAGGCGGTAACGGTGTCCCGCGACAAGCCCTTCCAAGCCCTCTCCCGGCAACGCCAGCACCGCGTCCGCCTTTGTGTCCGTAGCCGGCGCGGCGGCTTGCGCCGCAAGGAGGGCGTGGGCAATGGGGTGTTCTGATCTCTGTTCCAAGGCGCATGCCAAGGCCAGAAGTTCGCCTTCCGTTCGGTCTGCTCGGGGTACGATCCGCACAAGACTGAGATGCCCCTCGGTCAAGGTTCCAGTCTTATCGAAGACGACCACCCGGGCGCGCGCCAAAAGCTCGAGTGCTGAGCTTCGGGTGACGACAAGCCCGCGGCGCATGAGCGCGCCTGTCGCTGCAGTCAGGGCTGTGGGTATCGCAAGCGACAATGCGCAAGGACATGCGATGACAAGGACCGCGAGGGTCGCGGGAATGATATGCGCGGGGTTCACGAAGGCCCACGTCGTCGCGGTCGCGATTGCCAATAACAGCAAGACTCCGACAAACCATGCAGAGGTTCTTTCGGCAAGCGCTGTCAGGCGTGGCTTATCGCGCTGTGCGCGCTCGAGCAGTCCTTCGATAGTAGAAAGAACGGTTTCGCGACCCACGCGCTGGACTAAGACTACGAGCGCGCTTTCCATATTGACGCTGCCTGCGATTACGGACTCTCCGACTCTTTTAGGTATCGGCCGAGCCTCGCCCGTCAAGATCGATTCATCCACCGACGAAGCCCCATCGGAGATGACACCGTCCGCCGGTATGCGCTCGCCGCTCCGAATCAGCAGGCGGTCGCCAACCGCAAGCAAGGACACGGGGACACGCTCCTCCGAACCCTCGGTATCGAGGCGCACGGCATCCTGGGGTAGGGCGTGGGTCAGAAGTTGGGCCGAACGCGCCGTCCGCGCTCGGGCCATGTCCTCGAACAGCCGCGAGAGCAGCAAAAAGGTGGTAAACATCGATACCGAATCAAAATAGATGTTGCCCTGCCCCCTGATAAGATCAAACATGCTGGCGGTAAAGGCGATCCCAATACCGAGCGCGATCGGGAGATCCATCCCGGTTCGCCCTTGCTTCAAATCGCGCCAGGCACCCCGGAAAAACGGGATCGCGGCGTAGGTCACGATCGGGGTCGCAAGACCGGCCGATAGCCATTCGAAGATAAGAAAGAGCCCACGAGACATGCCCCACGATGGCCCAAGATACAAAGCCAATGCCAGCGTCATGACCTGCATGCCGAAGGATCCCGCAATGACGAAGCGATGGAGGAGATCCCGGCGTTGGCGATCAAAGACCGCCTGCACGGCCCCCGGCTGGTAGGGATGAGCGATGTAGCCAATCTCCCCGACCGCCTTTAGGATGTCGCTCAGATGAATGCGAGTATCGTCCCAACGCACATAGGCGCGCTGAGTCGTATAGTTGATCTTGACGCTCCTAACGCCGGGCAAATCGGCAATATGCCGTTCGTTCAGCCATACGCACGCCGCGCAGCGTATCCCTTCGAGGAGTAGCGAGACCTCTTTATCGCCATCCGACCCCTCGGTGACTATCCCTTCCTGAACCGCTGGATGGTCGTAGAGATCGGCCTTTTTGAGAAATTCCGGGACCGCGCCTTGGGCCCCGGATCCCCGCTCGGTGCGCAAGGTATAGTATTCCGAAAGGCCGCTACTTAAGATTGCGCGTGCCACCTCATAGCACCCCGGGCAACAAAAACTCCGCTCGATACCCAAGGCCTCTAGACGCCACTTATCCTCCGGTGGACAGGGAAGTCCACAGTGGAAGCATTCTGGCGCCCGCTCTTGCCACTCTGCGGCCATACATCCTCTATGCCAAAGGGGTGATAAGACTCACGAGGCCATAGCCCACGATGAGCGCAGCCAGGCCCTTTCGGACGGCCGGTCGGCGGACCCAAACCCCAAGTCGGCGGGCGCTGCCCAAGGCTAGTAAGCCAGGCCATGTGGCGAGTCCGAAAACCACCATGAGTCCCGCCCCGCGCCCGGCTGAGCCGCTCACAAGCGCCCAGGCCAAGACCGAATAGACCAAGCCGCACGGCAAAAACCCCCAAACGAGGCCTAAACCCAAGGCCTGCCTTAGGGTTGTGACTGGGAGAAAACGCTGCCCTAACGGCCGCAGGTAGGCGAATGCGCGTCCGCCCCAGCTTTCAAGAACGCCGAGGGCCCGCCACCAGCCCCCCAAGAATAGGCCCAGCGCTACCATAAAAAGCGCGGCGATGCGATCGCCGACCGCCGCTATTGCCGGTCCCGGGACCGCCGCCATCAGGCGGTGGCCAAAAGCGCCAAGCACCGCGCCGGCGAAGGCATAACTTAGGATCCGTCCCATGTTGTAGGCAAAAAGAAAGGGCCACACACGCGCCTGATCCTTGCGGATATTGGCCGCGAGTGCGCCCATAATGCCGCCACACATCCCGATGCAATGCGTTCCCGAACCGATCAGCCCAACCACGAGGGCTGATAACCACAGTCCGCTCACAGTCGGCATGGCGCTTTAAACCGCGTTGTCCTCGGCTTCCGTTTCCAGCAGCTGATATTTGGGGAGCTCGATGCTTTTGCGCAGATCCGGGCTCTTCTGCCAGGCCCGCCAACTCGACATCATAAAGACCTTGACGATGATCACCAAGAAAAAGAACAAGGCCACGAAAAAGCCGGTAATAAACTCCTGCCACCGATAAAATTCATGCATCACAGGCCTACCCTCCTCTCCCCCAGGACGATCGCCCTGGGGGAGCCACTCTCTACAGGTGCCAGGTGCCTGGCGGTCGGCTCAAAACGATCCAGACGAACCGTCCCCAGGACGTGGACTCAAGAAAAAAATACACGCCGATGAGGACCGCCATCAGACCGAGATACCATAAAAATCCGTTGCGCTGGCTCTGATCCACGTTCCGCTCCTTAAGCCTTAATGAATAAAACCGTACAGCGTGCTTCCAATAAGAAAGCAAAACGCCAACAGCCAGCCAATTTTGAGCGGCAACGATAGACCGCCGTTCTCGGGCTCCGGTATGTAAGGCTCGGGTTCCTTATGGCTATTTGATCCCATGATGGCTCTCCTTTACTTTTGGCCGGTGCGACGTTTGCGCGTCTTTAAGGCCCAGTTGACGGCGATGTATCCGAGAAACCCCAGCGTGGCGTATATAACGACTCCGACCGTGAGGATCCAGCCCAGTTCGACACCGGGATTATGCGGACCAAGTATGTTCATAAAGCCCCCTTACCGTCCGGCAGACACACGGCCATCACGATCGTCCGTCTCGGCCGGCGCAAGCCGCAGATCCTTTTTGATCTGCGCTACGACCATGTGTCGGTCGACCACGACATAACCCAGATTCCGCATACGCTTCGCGTACAGAATCCAGACCCCAAACCAAGCCATACCTATCGTCGCGTACACGGCGAAACCTATGGTGAACACCCAGGCAAAGATCGATATCGAGTCAAACATTAAACTTACCTCGCTAGTCTAGTTATGAGCAGAGCTTTGGGCCGCGGTCAATAAAGCTATCCTGACCGTTTTCTTGGGCGCCGCATTTGCCGACTGAATATTTTTTGGTTGTTTTGCCAGGGTCTCCACAAAGTAGGAGATGGCCCACCGGACCTTGCGTGACAAAGTGCTAAACGAAGGCATGGCTGTCCCCGCACGTCCGTGGTTAAGGGTGTGGTAGACCCACCGCGGGGCCGGGTTCATCATCGCAAGATCGACTGGCGCTGGCGTGAGAGCCGTAGCCAGGATGCCGTTCCCTTCACCCTTCGGTCCATGACAGGTCGCGCAATTGGTGGCGAACTGAACCGAGCCCAGCTTGACCAAGGCCGCGGTCTTGGCGATCGGCGGATGGGCGGCCGGCGGCAAGGTCGTGCCGCGGTGCAAGGTCTGCACGTAGTAGGCGACGCTCCACAGGTCTCGCGGGGTCAAAAACGAGTTCGCGGCCCGCACCCAGGACGGCATGGCCGAACCCGGCCGTCCATAGTAGAGCACTTTGTAGACGAACCCAGCCCGAAAGCGAAACGCGTTCAAGCGTACCGGCCGCGGGGTGAGGTACTGAGCCGCTACCCCTTTGCCGTTACCGGTCGCGCCGTGACAGCTCGCGCAGTCCATGGCGTACAAGTGTTTACCGCGCTCACGCGCGGAACGGGTATCGGCGATACGCGGCGCCTTGTGGAAGTAGACGACGTGGTCGTACCCCGGAGATGTGAGGCGTCCCCCCTTGTATGGGTAGTGCAACACCGTGCCTATCCCCTGAACAAAGACCTTCTTCAGAGTGCCCTTGGCCAACATTTCGCGTTTACGCGCCTGCCCGAGCGTTCCGAGATAGGCCACCAGTGCGCGACCCTGCTTGTTTGGCTTGGCCGGCGAGCCGTTAAACATCCAATGGTAAGCCGGCATAATGGACCAAGGAGCGATCATGCGCGGATCGTAGAGATGCACGTACTCCCAGTCGGCCGGATGGTCGAGCGACTCCCGGGTGAGATCCGGACCCTTGCGTCGGGTGCTCAGAAGATTGGGGTATTGATGCTTATATTCCCAAGCCTTCGAAACCGCACCAAATCGCAAGGGGTCGTCGGCTACTGGCCGCACGAATTGGCTATGACAGTAATAGCAACCATTGGCTATATAGATCTGTCGCCCTTTCAGCTGCAGCGGCGTCAAGAGGGGGACGTGTTCGGTCGCCTTGTGGCCCTTCAACTCGTGATTGATGTTAAACCACGGGGTCAAGCCAAGACCGATGAAGGCGAACAAAAAGAACCCGATACCCGCCACAAGCATGATGAACACCGCACGCTCAATGCCTAACTTATGAACATCCATGGGTCTCTTACCTCGCACCGGCAAGGACGGCCGGGCTGTCGGTGGCCGGCTGCTTGGCGCGTGCTGTCACAATGAGATTGATGGCCACCAAAATGAAGCCGGTGAGGATCATCACGCCAGACAATGTCCGACTGAGCCAGTAGGGCTGAAGGCGGACGATAGAGTCCATCCAGGGCTTGCCGTAGCCCCAGTAATAGCCTTCAAGGAGCCCCGCGATCCACAGATCGATGAACATCCAGGCGCAGCCCACGAAGGCGAGCCAGAAGGACCACTCCGATAGGGACTTATTCAGCTCGTTACCGGTCAGACGTGGCCATGCATAATGGATGAAGCCCATGGCGACGAACGTGCCGAACCCCAAGAGCGCCATATGCGAATGGCCGATCACCCAATCGGTGAAGTGAACCAGCGGTTGCTCGACCAAAAGCGCTTGCAAGGGCCCCTGGGTACAGACCATGAGGTAAAACACCGTACCGCCAATAAGCCACCGCAGGGCGATATTGTCCGCCAAGTCGCCCCACCGCCCCTTCATGGTCTTGTACACGTTGTACAAAACTGTGTAGACCGTAAAGAACAGCATGAACGATGTCCCTTGGGCGATGTACTGAGCCCACATCGGTATCGGGCTGTAGTAGTAGTGGTGAATGCCAACCAAGGGATAAAAGAACGCGAGACTCCAGAACCCCATGAGCGAAAGCGAATGGGAATAAATGGGGCGGCGCAACATAACTGGCAGAAAGTAATAGATCATGGCGGTCGCGACCGGCGTGACGACCAGGCCCACGAGGTCATGAATGAAAAGCCCGCCGACCACGGCGCTCGCGATACCCGGTGCCACAAACGCCGGCACCAACCCCCCCATGATCCAATTGAGCGTCGCCCATATGACGAAGCTCATCATGTACCAGCTCGAGACGTACAGGTTTCGTTCCTTGCTCCGGAGGTAGGAGGCAAAGAAATTATAGCCGAGAGCGGCATACGATATGAGCATGAGGATATTAATGAAGCTTGGGTATTCCATCCACACGACACCGAGATTGTGGCCTTCCATGAGCTGGAATATGCCCATCGCGACCATGGTGTTGTAGAAGTAGAAGTTGAACCAAGCGAGGGTGGGACTAGCGAGTTTGACGCGGGTGAGACGGGGAACCATGTAGTAAATGGCGGCTAAGAAAATATCGACGAACCAACCATACGCTACGGTTTGTGTGTGGACGAACCGTAATCGCCCCCAGGTCAGTTCAGGCGTGTTGCCCAGGAAATTGGGCCAGGTAAACTTTATCGCTACGAGTAGACCTCCTCCCACTATCAAATAAATCAACCAAAAAACAGCTGCTGCTATATGAGCTTTTATGAGCCGCGGTTCGATCAATGATTCGCCCGCAGCGAGCTCTTGTGTTTCGCTCCTCTTCATCCTTATTTATCCCCAGATTTGGCTCAGATCTCACCGCCTCAGATACCGAGACAGTGTCCCTTCGGGGGGCGCCTGGATAGCCCTCCCCCTCCTTAACCACTCTGCTTCTTGTCCACCTCCTTATAGTACGAGACTTCTGTTAGAAGAATCTGTTGAGTCTGTTATACTAGCAGACAATCTAGGCAATTTTAACCAGTCCGGGCGACGATGATCGCGCGCACGGCTGATAAGGTCGGGGCGACCGTCAAAAGCTCGGTCGGACCGCCTTGGCGGATCGCCACATCCGGGTCTTTAAGCCCGTGGCCGGTGACGGTACACACCACCGTCGCCCCTTCTTCGATACGCCCGGCACGCAAATCGTGGAGGGCGCCGGCCACGGAGACCGCCGAAGCGGGCTCGCAAAAGATCCCCTCCTCGCGCGCCATGAGCTTCTGGGTCACCAGAATCTCGGCGTCATCAATGGCCCCAAACCAGCCACCGGTCGCCTCTTTGGCGGATTGCGCCAAAGACCAGGACTGCGGGTGTCCGATACGGATCGCGGTAGCGATGGTCTCGGGGTCATCTACCATCTTTCCCGATACAAAGGGCGCCGCCCCCGCGGCCTGGAAACCCACGAGCCTGGGCATCGCGCAGCGGCCTTGGCGGGCATAGTCTTGGTAACCGAACCAGTGAGCCGTGATATTGCCCGCATTTCCGACCGGCAAGTAGTGGTAATCGGGCGCAAAACCGAGGGCATCCACGACTTCAAAGGCCGCCGTTTTTTGCCCTTGAAGGCGATAGGGGTTGACCGAGTTCACGAGCGTCACGGGAGTGGTTCCCGCAATCTCTTTGACAAGCTGCATGCCGGCATCGAAATTGCCTTGGATCTGGACCACCACCGCCCCGTGAATCATGGCCTGACTCAGTTTGCCGAGCGCAATCTTGCCTTCCGGGATTAAGACAAACGCCGTAAGCCCGGCACGGGCCGCATAGGCCGCGGCCGACGCTGATGTGTTCCCAGTCGAGGCACATATGAGGGCCTGTGAGCCGGCCTCCACCGCCTTCGTGACCGCTAAGCACATCCCTCGATCCTTGAAGGAACCGGTCGGGTTCAATCCCTCGAATTTCACATAGATAGTCGCTTCGCGACCTGTGGTCTTCGTCAAGCGATCCAGTCGGATGAGTGGCGTGTCGCCCTCGCCCAAGGTAATAATGCGAGCATCGTCCGCGATAGGGAGCCAATCACGATAGCGTGCGATAATACCGTTATAACGGGCCATGTTCCTCCTAGTCAAACGCCTCGACGCGCAGTCTCCGGATTTTACCGGCTGTGGCTTTCAGGCCTTCGATGCGGCGTATCGCCTCATCGACTTGTGCCTCGCGAACCTTATGGATCAACAAAATCACCGGGACGGTATGAGCTCCGGGATCGGGGACCTTCTGCAAAATGGCTTCAATGCTAATGCCAAGATCCGCCAAAATTCGGGTAATGTCGGCCAATACGCCGGGACGGTCCTCGGCCTCGCAGCGCAGATAACAAGCCGTTTCCACCTCGCCCATATTGAGGATCGGTCCATCCGATAGGGCATCCGGCTGAAAGGCCAAGTGCGGAACCCGCCACTGCGGATCGGTCGTCAAGGTGCGAACAACATCGATGATATCGGCGACCACGGCCGATGCCGTAGGTTCAGCGCCGGCCCCGGGCCCGTAAAACAGGGTCGAACCGACCGCGTCCCCATCCACGAGCACCGCATTCATGACCCCATCAACGCTTGCGATAAGCCGCTTCTCGGGAATCAGAGCCGGATGAACGCGCAACTCGATCCCAGAAGCCCCCCGCCGCGCAATACCCAAATGCTTGACTCGATATCCCAACTCCCCGGCATAAGCGATATCGGCGGATTCGAGATCGCGGATTCCCTCGATATAGGTCTCGCCAAACTGCAGCGGTATGCCGAACGCAATGGCGGCCAAGATCGTCAGTTTGTGCGCGGCATCAATGCCGTCGATATCAAAATGAGGATCAGCCTCCGCGTAACCAAGCCTCTGGGCTTTCGCCAGTGCATCCCCAAACTCGGCGCCACGCTCGCGCATCTCGGTCAAAATGTAGTTACTGGTCCCGTTAATGATACCGGCGACCCCGCGTATCCGGTTTCCGGCCAATCCCTCGCGGATCGCCTTAATGATAGGGATGCCTCCGGCCACGGCGGCCTCGAAGGCGACCACTACGCCGCGCGCCCGGGCGGCGGCAAAAATTTCGTTGCCGCACGTGGCGATCAAGGCCTTGTTCGCGGTGACTACGTGTTTACCGGCCTCAATCGCACTCAGGATGTAAGAACGCGCGGGTTCGATCCCGCCCAACATCTCGACCACAAGCTCGATTGAGGGGTCATTCAGGATCTCCGCCGGGTCGGTTGTCAACCGGGCCGCGGGCCAAGCCACGGGGCGCGGCTTCTCGGGATTGCGCATTAGAATCTTGACGATCTCGATCTTACGTCCGGCACGCCGCGCGATCTCCTGGGCGTTGCGGGTCAGGACCGAGACAGTTCCGCCGCCTACGACCCCAAACCCCAAGAGGCCGACCCGAACAGCGGTCACGAGAGGTCTCTCGCGGGAACACCGACTCGTCGAAACATGTCTTTGATGGTTCTTACCGCTTGCCGGGTGCGATGCTCGTTTTCGATCAAGGCGAAGCGCACGTAGTCGTCGCCGTATTCTCCGAATCCAATCCCTGGGGACACCGCCACTTTGGCCTCGAGAAGCAGGCGTTTGGAGAACTCGAGCGATTTCAGTTCCCGAAAGGGCTCCGGGATCTTCGCCCACACAAACATGGTCGCTTTGGGTACATCAACATCCCATCCGGCCGCTTTGAGGCCGTCGCACAACACATCGCGGCGGCTTTGGTATCGGTCACGAATATCACTGACACACTGCTGGGGACCCTCGAGCGCGAGGATGGCGGCAATCTGGATGGGGGTAAACATACCATAATCGAGATAGGATTTCATGCGCGCGAGAGCGGCGACGAGTTCACGATTGCCGCACATGAATCCCACACGCCAGCCCGGCATGTCGTAACTCTTGGACAAGGTAAAGAACTCGACGGCCACATCAGTGGCGCCGGGCACCTCAAGTATGGATGGCGCCCTATAACCATCGAACACGATATCGGCGTAGGCTAGGTCATGGATCACGAAAATCCCGTGGTCCCGCGCGACCGCCACCACCTTCTCAAAAAAATGGAGATCGACGCACTGGGCCGTCGGGTTGCTCGGAAAATTGAGCACCAGCATCTTGGGTTTAGGCCAACAGTTTCTGATGGCGATCTCGAGCTCCGCGAAGAAGTCTCCGCCGGGCACGAGAGGCACGTGGCGAATGTCGGCGCCGGCGATCACAAAGCCATAGGGATGGATAGGGTAGCTTGGGTTCGGCACGAGAATAACGTCGCCGGGCCCGGTTGTGGCGAGCGCGAAGTGCGCAAGACCTTCCTTCGATCCTATGGTCACGATGGCTTCGCGATCCATGTCGAGGATGACGCCGTAGCGTTTTTCATACCAGTGACAAATCGCTTGGCGCAATCGCGGGATGCCGCGGGATACGGAGTACCTGTGGGTATCGCCGCGCTGGGCTGCTTCGCAGAGCTTGTCGACAATGTGCTGCGGGGTTGGGTGATCGGGATTACCCATCCCAAAGTCGATGATGTCTTCCCCGCGCTTGCGGGCCTCAGCTTTCAACTCATTGACGATATTGAAGACGTAAGGCGGTAATCGTTTTATGCGGGGAAACTGGTCCATAATCCACCTAAGGCGCACAAGGGCGCCAACTCCCCGTTGTCTTGAGAATGATGTCTTGTATAGTATCGCGGAGCGCCAAACCCAGCTCTTTGAAGCGGGAACATACGGGCGAAACCGTGCGCTGTCAATGTCAGCCGGAGGAATTTTTGGCATCCTCCCTTGCCTAAGAGAAGGGGATTCCTAGCCTCGCGGCTTCGGTTCCTGGTTCACGGAGACTGACCCATGCGGCCTTACAGCAACACAGGACTTACGGTCTCTTCACAGGCTAGCCCCGCCCGCCCAGCGGTTAGAATGTTGCGCGCGGCATTCACATCCCGGTCGTGGACGGACCGACATTCAGGACAGACCCATTCTCGGACATGGAGCGGCAACGCTGACACAGTATGCCCACCGTCATGGCACCGCTTACTGCTCGGATACCAGCGGCCTATGCCCACTAAAGTGCGACCGTACCAAGTCGCCTTATATTCCAGTTGGCGCAGGAACCCCCCCATCCCGCATCGGAGATGGACTGGGAGAGACTGCGGTTCTCCTTCATGTTAGAGACAGCAAGGTTCTCAACGGCGATCACTTGGTTCTCGCGAACGATCCGATTTGAGAGCTGGTGGAGAAAGTGGGAGCGTGTATCCGCTATGCACGCATGGAGCTTAACGACCTTGATGCGCGCCCTGGTCCGCTTGACAGACCCCTTCTGTTTCTTGGCGGCCTGCAACTGCGTCAGCCGCGCGGAGGTCGCGTGATAGCCCACGCTCTTATGGTCATTTATCCAGGCGTCGGAGCGCAGGCGCAACATGTGCTTCATAGACAAACTGCGCGCAGCCGAACGTGCGCACCCATATCTCCCCTGTCTCCGGGGTAGGGTAGACGCGAAAGCGATAGGCGCGCTTGATGTCCATTGACACACCGTATATAGCCTGTCTAAAGATAGCTAACCAACCAAGGAGGAGCGGGAGCAGGCGCTATCCCTCCCCGTGCTGAAGGACGGGGTTTCCCGCGCAAACTGATGAAGATTCACCTCGATACAGGCGATGGCCGGCAGTTTATGATCAGGGCTTACGAACCTGGGTATCTCCTGGCGGGCGAAAACCGCTATGAGCGCAGTCTCATTCTTACGCCCGACCGCATCATCGACGACTGGCGGCCACAGTATCTGCATGAAGTGGATCGGGCCGCCATTCAAGAGCTGGCCGATCTTCAGCCCGAAGTTGTTTTGCTCGGTACCGGACGCGAGCAAGGCTTCCCACCCCCCCACTGCCTCAGCGCCCTGACGGATCGGGGCATAGGCGTCGAATGCATGGACACCGGGGCCGCTTGCCGCACGTATAACCTTCTGGTGGGTGAGGGTCGTAAAGTCGTAGCTGGCCTTTTATTGGCCGATCCCCGACTGCGCCCCTGAGCGCCACCGACACAGTCCTAGGCTAAAACAGGGCGTCCATAGAATACCCGCCCTTTTCCAGCATCCGGCGCAAGCGTCTCAGCGCCTCTACTTGGATCTGCCGCACGCGCTCGCGCGTGACTCCGATATCGGCACCAACCTGCTCGAGCGTCGAAATATCGCGACCGTTCAGTCCAAACCGCCGCTCCACAACCTCGCGCTGCTTGTCGTTCAGTTCAGACAGCCATGCCGCAATCTGGCCGTGCAGATCCTCGTCCTGGAGAATCTTTTCGGGGTCGGGGGTTCGTTCGTCGGCAATAGCGTCGAGAAGTGAGCGATCCGGATCGATGTCGAGGGGCGCGTCCACCGAGGCCACGCGCTCGTTTAAGCCCATCATGGCGCGCACATCCTCGATCGGCTTATCGAGAAGCAGCGCGACTTCCTCCGGAGTCGGTTCGTGATCCAGCTTTTGCGCTAGATACCGAGCCGCTCGCAGATAGATGTTGATTTCTTTCAAGATGTGGACCGGCAAACGGATCGTGCGGGTTTGATTCATGATGCCCCGCTCTATCGTCTGTCGTATCCACCAGGTCGCATACGTGGAGAACCGGAAGCCGCGCTCTGGGTCGAACTTCTCGACAGCGCGAATCAAGCCGAGATTGCCTTCCTCGATCAAATCGAGCAGCGCTAAGCCGCGATTCATGTAGCGGCGGGCAATCTTGACGACTAGGCGCAAATTGCTTTCGATCATGCGTCTGCGGGCCTTGGTATCGCCTTTGAGGGCGCGACGCCCGTAATACACCTCTTGTTCCGCTGTCAACAGCGAGGAGAATCCGATTTCTCGTAAATAGAGCTGGGTGGCGTCGGCCTGAGGGCTTACGCTGTCCTCGAGGTCGCGCACCGCTTCCGCAGGTGCCAAAACTTCCTCGCTCGCTTCTGTGACTTCCTCGGCATCATTATCTGCTAGAGCATCCGGCTCCTGGGTTTCCACTACTCCTTCTTCAAGTTCCGATTCAGCCATGGTGGGTCCGCCTTTGTTATCTACTCGTGGTGGATGGGCGGGAGGTAACGCATGGGATCAACGGCAGCGCCACGTTTGCGGATTTCAAAATCGAGTTCCACGCGGTCGGTACCGCTATCGCCCATAGTGGCAATGATCTGGCCTTGATGCACCATCGCCCCCTCCTTCACGTCAACTTGCGCGTTGTGCGCGTAGGCGCTTAAGTAGTTATTATTATGCTTTACGATAATAAGCTCACCATATCCTGGAAGTCCACTCCCCACATAAACTACGCGACCGGCGGCAGCAGCCCTGATCGGTTCACCGTAATGGCCGATAATATCGATACCCTTGTTTCCTGGTCGGCCGGTCACAGGGCCTCTACCAAAAGTATCGCGGACAGTTCCCTGGGCTGGCCAAACCCAAGATCGCACCGGGCGCCAGCGCGGGCCAGCCGGGATGGGTAGTGAGGCAAGCGGCGCCCGGTGCGGCATTAGCGGGCGTCCCGTGGGCGATACGATCGTCGGAAGCGGACGACCGCGCGGCACGGTAGGAGCTCCGTTGGTGACAGAAGGTGCAAGCGGTAATGCGCGGGGATGGTGGGCTGATCGGACGAGGCGGATTTTCTCGCCGACCGCGATTCGGTAAGGGCTGGGAATGTGATTCCAGCGGGCAAGTTGGCGGTAATCGTGCCCGGTCTCGAAGGCGATACTATAAAGAGTATCTCCCGGTAAAACCCGGTAGAAGCGCCCTGGCGGCCCCAAGGAGGTGCTGTCGTCTTGAATCGGCGCCGGGATCGTGGCGGTGCATCCGGAGAGCAGGGCCAGCGCCGCGCCGAGCACAAGTCTTGGCCAGCGCACTACACGATCTCACCCGGGAGAAGGGGGACAAAATTGACGGTCTCAAGGCGCTCACACGCCATGGCCGTCCCTCGTCGTCGATACAGCAAGAGCTCTTGACCGTCGCCGCCTATAGGGACGATGAGCCGTCCCCCCTCTTTCAATTGCGCGAACAGAGCTTGGGGAACGGCGCGCGCTGCGGCCGTGACCATAATGGCGTCGAAAGGTGCCTCTTCCGGCCAGCCTTCGTAACCGTCGCTATGGCGACTTACGATATTGGTGAGCCGCAAGGCCTGAAAGCGGCGACGCGCGGCCATGAGGAGGCTCCCTACCCGCTCTACCGTATAGAGGCGTCCCGCAAGCTGGGCCAGAACCGCTGCTTGGTATCCGGATCCGGTTCCGACCTCAAGGACCTTATCGAGAGGACCTGTCGTACGCAGGGCTGCGGTCATGCGCGCCACGATATAGGGCTGAGATATGGTCTGCCCGTGGCCGATCGGTAAGGCAGTGTCTTCGTAGGCGCGGGTCGCCAAGGCCTCATCGACAAAGAGATGTCTAGGCACGGCAGCCAGGGCGTCGAGCGTCTGGTTGTCGCGCACACCTTGTTCGCGCACGCGTCCGATCAGCCGCTCCCGGGTACGCAGCGACGTCATACCGGCCCCGCGTTTGACCTCGGTCATAAAACGCCCTGACACCAGGTTGCGAGGGAGGCCAAGGCATTATGCCGGGTCAGATCGGCGTGAATCGGCGTCACCGAGACCCGTCGCTCCGACACCGCATAAAAATCGGTTCCCGGTCCCGCGTCCTCGGCGGCGCCGGGGGGGCCTACCCAATAAATGGGGCGTCCGCGCGGATCCCGGGCGGCCACCACCGGCTCGGCCTTGTGCCGGTGCCCGAGTCGGGTCGCTTCAAACCCTTGCAAAGACCCATAGGGGACATCAGGCACGTTCACATTCAACACGGTGTCGGCCGGCAGCATCTCGGTCGTCAATGCCGCCAGTAAGCGTTCGATGACCTGGGCCGCGGTGGCCCAATGGGTCGGCTGAGACGACGCCAGCGAGACCGCGATCGCCGGCAATCCCAAGAACCTCCCTTCCATCGCCGCCGCGACCGTCCCGGAATAGAGGATGTCATCGCCGAGATTACCGCCGTGGTTGATGCCGGCTATGACAATATCCGGTTCCTGATCCAAAAGACCCGTGATGGCAAGATGGACGCAGTCGGTCGGCGTCCCGTCGACATAAAAGAATCCATTAGGGGCGCGATTGGCTCGTAAGGGACGCAGAAGCGTTAAAGAGTTGCTGGCCCCGCTTCGATCGCGATCCGGGGCCACTACCGTCACGTCGGCTGTGCGGCTTAAGGTTTCGGCGAGACAGCGCAGACCTTCGGCCATGTACCCGTCATCATTGCTAAGCAGGATGCGGCGCACGGGCTACTGCAATCTTGGCATAGGTGAAAGAAACTCTTCTTCAAAGGATTGATTCATCGTGGCCCCCAGGTGCGCGGCAAATTGGCTGACGAGACCCTGTTTGGGCGAAAAATCGACGAGCCGCGGGGCCTTGAAGACGTGCCGGGCAACGGAACCTACGGTCCCAAACCCGTCAATGAGCCCCAACTGCCGGGCCCGCTCTCCGGTCCAAATCAGACCACTGAAAAGCCCGCGATGCGGCTTAAGACGCGCCCCCCGCCCTTTCCTGACAGCATTGATGAACTGAGCGTGGATTTGGTCTAGCATCTTCTCGGCAAAGCGCTTATGGGCGGCGGTCAGTGGCGAAAAGGGGTCGAGAAAGTCTTTGTTCCGACCCGCGACCAGTAAACGCCTCGTGACCCCAATTTTGCGCATCGCGCCGGTGTAGCCGAAACCGTCCATAAGGACGCCTATCGAGCCGACCAGGCTTGCCGGATTCGCGTAAATCTTGGTGGTCGCAGCCACCACGTAGTAACACCCCGAGGCGCACAGGTCCTCTACGACCGCGTAGATGGGGACATGCGGGTAACGGTGACGCAAGCGCCAAATTTCGGCATTCATGTCGCTGGCCTGAACCGGGCTTCCACCGGGACTATCGGCCTCTAAAATGACCCCCGCGGGGTGGGCTGCGAACGCTGAGCGTAAGGCGTGATCCACGCTTGCGGCGCTCGCGGGGCCCCCGGCGGCGATCGTACCCTCCAGGCGCACGAGCGCCGTGAAGTGGTTAGCAAGTCCTATGGTCCGAAAGTGGGTTGCCTCGTAGCCCAAAAAGGTCGCGACAACGAGCACCAGAAACGAGAGCCGAAAGAATAGGCTCCAACGCCGGCTCCGACGCTGCTCGACGAGCGCGGAAAACGCGAGCTTCTCGAGCGTCTCTCGAGCCCACCCCTCGCTAAGGCCATCCGCCCGCGACTCGACGGGATTATGAGCGGCCTGATCTTTTTCTTTATCATCTACACCCGACATATGCCAAGCTCCTGTACGACTACCCACCCCAGCCGCTCTTCACAGGCCAAGGCCTCGAGAGACGCACCGCGACATGGTCCCTCCAGGCACCGGCCGCCGGCAGGATCATAACGCGCGCCGTGCACCGCGCAAATAAGCGCGCTGCCATCGGCATCAAAAAAATGGCCCTCCTCCCAATCGAGCTCCAGGCCCCGGTGCGGGCAGCGATTACGGTATGCTCGCACTTGTCCGTGATAGCGCACCACGAATCCGTTGAGCTCACCCAGGTCAAAACGAACGCCCGGTCCCGCGTCCTTCAGGGCGGCGCTCGTGCAGATCGCTACGAAAGCCATGTGCAGAACTCGCTGAAAGCGTCGAAGCAGGCCAACGGACCATGCGCCCAAAGTTCGGCAGGGTCGTGCACTCCATAGGTGACGGCTACGCTAGCGATCCCCGCGCGCGCGGCCATCTCGATATCGTAACTGGTGTCTCCAACCATGAGGGCGCGGCCCGCAGGAACCCCCGTTGCCGCCAGTATTTGCGTCAACATAAGCGGATCGGGCTTCGAGCGTGCCTCGTCTGCACAGCGACTCACATCAAAAAGATCGGCAAGGCCGCTTACGTTGAAGGCCGCCTCCAGGCCTTGGCGTGATTTTCCGGTTGCCACGGCCAGTCGATAGCCCCGTGCGCGCAGATCGCGCAATCCGCTCATGACGCCAGGAAAGAGCGGCATAGCGGTGTCGTTCAAATGCAGAAAATGTTCGCGGTAGCGCGCCGCGACCGCGGCCCGCGCCGCTTGATCGGCCTCGGGAAGAAGCCGGCTCAAGGCCTCCGTGACGCCAAGTCCTATGGTGCGGCGGATAGTCTCATCTTTGAGGGCCAAAAGCCCGCAGTCGTGGCCAGCCGCTTGAAAGCAGCGCACGATCTTATCCGCCGAATCCATGAGCGTGCCATCCCAATCGAAAATCAAAAGGTCGAAATTAGTGGTCACAAAGCCTCTCCAAAAGACCGGCAAGATCCCTGGGCAACGGGGCTTCGATTTCGAGCATCGCTCCGGTCAGGGGATGGGGAAAAGACAGCCGCGCGGCGTGTAGAAACATGCGGTTCAAGCCACGCTTTCGCCACGCCGCGTTCAGGGCTGGGTCGGCATACCGCTCGTCGCCGATCACGGGGTGTCCGACATGGGCGGCATGGACCCGGACTTGATGCGTACGCCCGCTCACCAAACGCACCTCCATGAGGCTCGCCTCCTGAAAAACAGTCTTCGGGGCAAAGTGGCTGACCGAGGCCTTGCCGGTCGGATGCACGACCACCCGACGCTCGCCCCCATCGGTCTTTAATAACGGGGCATCGACCGTCCGCTGCCCGCCCTTCCATTGCCCGCATAAAAGCGCCAGATAGTGTTTTCCGAAGAGCCCGCCGCGCAGGGCGCCCTGCAGGGTCCGCAAGGCGGATCGCCGCTTGGCGACCAGAAGGCAACCCGAGGTCGCCCGATCTAGCCTATGGACAAGCTCCAGTCCGGGAAGCTCCGGGCGCGTGGCCCGCAAGGCCTCAATGACGCCAAACGACAAAGATGAGCCACCGTGGACCGCCATCCCGCTCGGTTTATCGAGCACCATAAGCACATCGTCTTCATAGAGGACCAGCTCGTTGAGCCAATCCAGCTCCGGGGCCTTGGGCACGGGTGCCCGCACCTCAACTGGGGGTATGCGGACAACATCCCCCTCTTGAAGGCGGTAGTCAGCCTTGCGTCGGCCCTTATTGACCCGAATCTCGCCCTTACGGACGATCCGATAGATGTGGGTACGCGGAACCCCTTTGAGGGTCGCCAAAAGGAAATTGTCCAGGCGTTGCCCAGAGCGTTCGGCGTCGATTGTGATCCGGCGGACCGCAGCAGTCGCCTTATCGTGCGAGGACATGAGGGAAGCCAAAGATTGCCGGGGCGCAACCCGACTGCTATAGTGCGCTTTCGTATGCGCAAGATATTAACAAGGTTTCGGGTCGCATACAAAACGATTTTCGAAGGTTGGCCTCATTGGTCGCCTTAAACGGGTTTTGCACACCTCGCCCAAACGGAGGAGTGCTCGGATGTGCGCCCCTTGCATGGCGGCGGGAAAGTTCGGAAGCGATGGGTGGTCTAGCGAGTTTATGTCCTCATGGAGAGGGCCTTCTCTGCGCGACCCAAGCCGCAGGAACTGCCGGCTCCGCTTACTAGAGGGCAGTGGGCGTGCGCCGCAACGCGGCGGAGTACGGATTCATGAAAAGAATGCTTTTTAATGCGACCCACTCGGAAGAACTCCGGGTGGCGATCGTTGACGGCCAGAAACTGGTTGATCTGGATATCGAGTCAGCAAATTATCAACAAAAAAAGGGCAACATCTACAAGGCACGAGTCACGCGCGTAGAGCCAAGCCTGGAAGCGGCGTTCGTCGACTACGGGTCCGAGCGCCAGGGCTTCCTACCCCTCAAAGAAATCTCGCGGACCTACTTTAACGGTCAGGACAACAAGACCCCGGTAGGGCAAGTCCGGATCAAGGACGTCATTCGCGAGGGCCAGGAAATTGTTGTTCAGATCGAAAAGGAGGAGCGCGGCAATAAAGGCGCGGCGCTGACCTCCTTTATCAGCTTGGCCGGGCGTTACTTAGTCCTCATGCCCAACAACCCCAAAGGGGGCGGCATCTCCCGCCGCATTGAGGGCGAGGAGCGGGCCGAGCTGCGGGATATCATGGCCCAATTGAAGCTCGCCGACGACTATTCGGTCATTATCCGCACGGCCGGCATTGGCAAGAGCGTCGAAGAACTACAATGGGATCTCGACTACCTCGTGCAACTGTGGGAGGCCATCAACCGCGCGAGCAGCGAACAAGCGGCCCCGTTTTTGATCTATCAGGAGAGCAGCCTCGTCATTCGCGCGATCCGCGACTACTTGCGGAGCGACATTGGCGAAATCCTGATCGACAACCAGGATATCTACGAGCGAGCGCTCAAGTTCATGCAACAAGTGATGCCTCAGAGCGTCCCTAAGCTGAAACTCTACGAAGACGAGATCCCCCTCTTCTCTCGCTACCAGATCGAGCAGCAGATCGAATCGGCGTTTTCGCGCGAAGTTCGTCTCGAGGCGGGCGGCGCAGTGGTTTTTGATCACACTGAGGCCGTGGTCACAATCGACGTCAACTCGGCACGCGCCACGAAGGGTAGCGACATCGAAGAAACGGCCCTGAATACCAATCTGGAAGCCGCGGAAGAAATCGCTCGCCAACTGCGCATTCGCGATCTCGGCGGACTGATCGTGATCGATTTTATCGATATGACGCCGATGCGGAATCAGCGCGCCGTCGAGGCGCGACTGAATGAGGCCTTAAAGGCCGACCGGGCCCGTGTTCAGGTGGGCCGTATCTCGCGGTTTGGCTTGCTCGAGATGTCCCGGCAAAGACTGCGGCCTTCCTTGGGTGAGTCAAACAGCCTGACCTGCCCGCGCTGCGAGGGCACCGGCCACATCCGTAGTGTGCCATCTTCGTCGCTACAGATTTTGCGCTTCATTCAGGAAGAGGCGATGAAGGAAAACACGGCGGCGTTGCACGTTCATTTGCCGCTCACCACAGCGACCTTTCTGCTGAATGAAAAGCGCCACGAGATCAGCGGCATCGAGTCACGACTGGGAACACCTATCACGATCGTCCCGAGCGTCGACCTTGAGACCCCTCACTACCGGATCAAGCGCCTGAAGGCGGAGGAACTGGAAGTGGAACGGGTGGCCCCGAGCTACCTTATACCCCTGGAGCCCGAGCCCAACGAAGCGGCGCGACCGGCCCCGACGACGCCGATCGTCGAACGCCCGGTAGTCGGGCAATTGGCGCCGCTGTCGCCGTCACCGGCGCCAACCGCTCCGGCGCCCCAGGCAAGCGGTTTGATTCGCAACCTGTTACATAAGCTGTTAGGCGGTGGTTCCGAGAAGACCGAGGCCCCTGCAGCGCCCGAAGGGGCCTCGCGGGCCCGGCCTGCCCGCCCGTCGCGGCGCCTCGCCGTATCCGGACGTGGTCGTCCACGGCCGCCGCGGGCTCCCGGAGAGTCGACACGGGACCGGCCGCGCAATGATAAGCCGGAACGTCCTCCCGAGCGGGTCGCCGAAAAGGGGGACAGGGTAGCTGAAAGATCGGATCGTCCCAGCGAGAAGGGAGATAGGCCGCCACGAGCCCGCAGCCACAGGCCGCGGCGCGGAGGTCGAGGGCGCCACGGCGGGGGTGAGGCCCGTGGAGAGTTGAGCTCAGGCCAATCGGATACCGCAGTCGACGGCAATGTCGCCGACAAGCGGCCAGCACCGGAGGGCGATTTTGCCGCGGCGCCCGCACCGGTGTCACCTACGCCAAGCGCCTCCTCCTCACCGCCTCCGGCGCCGCAAACAGGACGTGAGCATCAAGGTGGATACCAAGGGGAAACGGGAACTCCATCCCCCGCGCCGCATCGCCCCGAAACCGAAAGCCAGGGCGAGTAAGGCCGTGACCTAAGGGATAGGGCCTGCGTGCAGGCAGATATTCCAACTGGTCCGGCGCCCGACCAAGGACGAATGGCGGGAGGTCGAGATGGGCCTGCCGGGCTTTGGACCGGTCCGGGTTCGCAGTCGGGTTGAGGGCCTATCGTGTAATAGGCTTGTGGCCTCTGTGCGATTTCGGCCATCGTCAATCCTCGCCGCCGCCTTAAAGGTCCGAATGGACTGTTCTGCCGGGGTTTCCTGTTATGACTGGGGTCGCCCCTCAGACCGGCTTGGTGTTCGCAAGGCGTTGGCGGATATCCGCAAGAAGCCCCTGCGCGGCGTCTTCGAGTAGGCCGTAGACCCGATCAAACCCTCCCAGGCCCCCATAATACGGATCGGGAACCTCACGTGTCGAAGCGCCGCTCGCAAACTCGAGAAAGAGGCGCGCCCGCGTGGAACCCGGCAAGCGCCGTAGGTTCGCAAGATTCTCTTCATCCATCGCCAACACGTAATCGAAGCTTATCAAATCTTCGGCCTGGACTTGCCGACCCCGCAGGTCGGCTATGTCGATGCCATGCTGGGCAGTCGTACTCTGGGCACGAGGGTCCGGCGGTTCGCCAATATGGTAGCCATGAGTACCTGCCGAATCGACCATCACCTCCTGAGCCAATTGCGCCTTTTCGATCACATCTCGAAACAGGCCCTCGGCCATAGGGGAGCGGCAAATATTACCCAGACAGACGAACAGAACCTTAATCATGTTCTACGGCTCCCGGTGTAGGCACGAGCCCTTGCCCCCCGCGGGAGGGCCCGCTGGCTTCAGTAAGCGTTAGAAAAACGCTTAAAGCGACCGGCCCAAAGAGAGTCGCGGGCCAAACCGTGGGGGTCAGGGCGATGCCGTTCTGTTCAAAAAGCTGACCTCCGAGAGCGGCAAAGGCCAAAAGCGCCTGCGCTGCGGCGATACTGAGGATTATCGCCGACCGCCTGTTGACGGCGCTAAGTCCCCGGCGGATCGCCAATAGCGGTCGGGCCTTGGGATCTAACACCGCTTCGCTGTAGGCCAGCGTGGCAAGCGCGGTCCAGGCCAAAAGGGCAGCTACGAGCAGCGTTATGAGGAGGGCCAACACTACGGTCGCCAGGATCGCACCCCAAAGACCCGCATAAGTGGCGAGG
>JAJYPQ010000150.1 GCA_021795255.1 Pseudomonadota bacterium | reverse complement strand
TGGCGTTGCGCATGGATCACAAGGCCGATCTCTCGCGGCGTGCGCTGGATGCGCTATCGGCAGAACGCTTGGCATTCGACCTAGGACGCCCGAGCGGGCCGGTTCTCGGTTTCTACGATCGCCACGATATTCCGTTTTATCATCAGTTGGCCGACGAGTTCGTGTTGTTCGATCACTTTTTTCAGGCCGCTACAGGCGGATCGACAGTTAATGCCCTGTATCTGGTCGCGGGCCGTTCTTGCCAAAACCCCAGGGCGCCGCGGGATGCGCGTAGCCCTTATGATCCACGCGCCACGGGGCGGGAACACGCCTTCTTCGATCTGCCTTATGATCATAAAGGAGTGCTGATAAACGACTTGCCGCCGGTACAGGGTCCTACGGGCACCGACCGAAAGGCGTTGCGCCTTTCGCCGCCGCCGCAGGCTCAAAGCTACGAGACGATCGGGGATCGGTTGAACGAAGCCCATGTCTCTTGGGCGTGGTATAACGAAAACTGGAACCTCGTTAAGAACTGGGCACTGAAAAACGCCTTTGGTCCGGGTGAGGGATCGGCCGTCATCGACAGCGGCCAACTCTACGTGGCGCATCATAATCCCTTTCAGTATTACCCGCGGTGGCCCGAGTATGTCCAGGATGGTCATATGCGTGGGGTGGAGGACTTTCTAGAGGATGCGGCGTCAGGACGACTTCCGCAGGTCGCTTTCCTGAAAGCGACCGCCGCTCACGACGAGCACCCAGCTGGTTGTGCTCCGCAGCGTGGGATGGACTGGGTGCGTCAGCTATTGACGGCGGTAGGGAAGAGCCCTGCTTGGGAACGCACCGCGGTGTTTATTACCTATGATGAAGGCGGTGGTTTTTGGGATCACGTACCGCCACCCCAGCTCGATGCGTATGGTCTCGGGACTCGTATCCCTGGGCTTTTGATCAGCCCTTACGCCCGCAAGGGCTATGTCGACCATCATATGGCCGATACCAGCAGCATCCTGAAATGGATAGAGACACGTTTTCGCCTAGCCCCGCTTACTCGCCGGGATGCTGGTGCCTATGATCTCAAAGAGGCCTTCGATTTCGACCAAAGGCCGCGTGACCCGGGCCCTCTATTGGTGTGAGTGCGTCCGGTCGCCGCGGCCCTTGGGATGGACGTCCGGGTGTGGCAGGTATTGCCGCAAAGATCGGAAGCTAAGCGATCTGGCCAAACACGGGATCTGGGGTAGCGAGCGAAAGACCACATTTTTTGGCGTGGATCATGGGGCGCTCCAGGATCGGAGCCTTACCATTGCCCACCGCCGCTACGGTTTTGGGATGATCTATCGGAAGTGGTGCGAGGAGGGCCTGATAGTTACCCGCCAGCGCGTGGAGCGACTCTATACCGAAGCAAATCTTCGCGTGTGGTGGCCAGCGCAAGACGATGCCAGTGACCAGATGTGACCCGCACGGGAGGCCGAGGACTGCCAACGAGGGCGGATTCTGGATTTTATCCTTGACGGAACCACCAACGGTCCGCCATCGCGTGTTTTACCCTCTATAGACGACGCAACGTGCAAGTCGGTCGCTATTGTGTCGGCGTCGGGCCGCTGGGTGGGCAGCACCTGACCCGCATTTTGGACCGCTTCCGCCATTAATGAGGTTCACCACAGGTCCTTCGGACAGATAACGGCAAAGAGCTCTGCGGTCGCGCCCTACGCATGTGGATCTATCAGCACACGGTGGCTTTACGCCTCATCGAATCTGGCAAACCGAAGGACGCCGCTTCAGCAACAACTGCGGTCGAGAGCCTCGCATGCATGGCGTATATCAGTCTCCAGAGTCACAGGCTAAACCCTGGATAGACGAAGGCACCGCGAATCGCTTCAGCATCTTTCTCCGTTACGCCGCTCGTGCGCACAGTGTTGTACCAGGTGGCCTTTACCTGTGCCTTCATGTCCTTGACGATCTTCTCCGCTTCGCCGCTATTGAGCAGAAATCGGGCGTGCTGGGAGAGAATGTTCTTCGCATTGGCGTAGCGTCCTTGATCGCCGCACTCTAGGGCGAGGTCGCGGCGCTCCGTGCTCACGGGCACTGACGGTGTCAGGTCATAGGCAGGAGAAAGCTTCCAGCCTTTTTCCTTCGCAATGATCGCGTGGTTGCGTGGGTGATCATCGATATTGGAAATTAGCGCATTGAAGCAAATGCGACGGAACAGTTCACGGCCGTCTCTTTTGGCGTCTTCGACAATCCGGCGCAGCTCTTCGACCAGAATGACATAGGACCAGTTTTGCCGCGCTGCCGGCGCTTCATCAGAACGGAGGATGGTCAAGCCGCTCACCATACGGGCGCGCGCGTAGCCCGCGGCCATCTTTTCGCGATCGAAGCGTTTGACGAGCAGGGTATCCTTGCCTCCGATACTCTCAATCCGGTTTTCTGCTGTCGTGATTCCGCATTCACGCGCAAGCCGCAGCATGGCATGCTCAACGCGCGTATTGTTCCAGCGGTCGTCTGGTCGGTTGAATTTTGCTACCCACAAGCCATCGGCATCTTGCACAACGGCTTTCGGGCGTGCGCCGCCCATAGAGGTGCCGAGCAACATCAGATCCTGGACCTGCTGCGCCTCGTGATCAGCCGGACTCTCGTCATGGGCCAGTGCGTTTGCTAACGCCTGAAGTTTCTCAAGATCGGTTGTTTTGTTGAACTGCCGCCGCGGCGGGGGCGGAACGTTATTCAGGCCATAGCCAAGCGCGCCGGCCCGGTCGTCTGGTGACTCCAAAAGGTAGTCCAGCTCCCCGAGCTGGGTTTTTCCGGTATGTTTCTCAATAACGCGGCGTCCCCAGTAGTCGGGACCAGCGTCACGCAAGGCGCCGAACACGCCGTTTAGCTGGGCGGTTTCGTATGTCTTTGGCGAAATTTTGAGTTCGACGGGATCGACCTCAACTGCTCGCGGATTTTCGAGATAGGAACGGCCATAGACAAAGCGCCCCAGGGCGTCGCCCCTCGGGTTTTTCGTCAGTACAAACTTGCCCGCCGTTACCGGAGACACTTGCCCTCTACCGCGTGAGCTTTCGACTGCACCCTTTTTGGTGTTCGGTCACCACATCGGCCGTTCTCTTCACCGGGAGCATGGCTGTTGCGCCAGCTATCAGACCACGTTAGGCCACGGACCCGGTACTTGCCGTTTTTGTGGAGGCGAGAACAAGGAAATTGTCTATGCGGTTCCTGTCGCTTCGGTTGAACAGTGCAGGCCCTTCGGAGCCTACATCCGGTAGATGGTCGTGCCACGCGCGCTCGCTCGGTACGCGGTCAGGGAGTCGGTGATGGCGACGATAGGCCTATTACGCGATCCGAGGCTCCTTGGGCAGATTCTTGCTGACCCGCCACAGGTCGTATTGGCCCTGTTGCATGAGCCAGCTTTCGGCGCTGCCACCAAATGCCAGGGAGAGCCGCAGGGCCATGGTCGGGGCGATCCCGGTATGCCCGTTCAGAGTTCGGAAAGCGCCTTGCGCGTCACGCCCAGCGCCCCGGCGGCCGCCGTAATCGCACAAACCAAGGGCTCCAGGCAAAGCTCTCGTATGACTTCGCTAGGATGGGGTGGGTTATGCATCATGACAAGCTTCTTCAATGATAATCGAGGTAATCCACATCGCGGGCTTCCGCCCCCCTGAACCGAAAGATCAACCGCCAGTTGCCTGACGCGTTGACCGTCCAGTAAGCGCGCCACTCGCCGCTCAATGGATGTAGGTGCGTTCCCGGTAGATTCATATCCTTGGGCCTGCTTCCGGCGTCCAGGTGGGCGCGAAGCACGCGCAGCCGCTTGGCATAGTCGGTGACTACCCCGGCCTTACTGCCCGTTTCATAGAACAGTTCGAGGTTCTTGTGCCGGAGGTTCTGGATCATGCCGTTACCTAAGAGGTTACAGTGTAAGACGCACGGGGAGACGCGCCAAGTCCCTGTGCGGAGTTCCAAGATCCGGCTCAGGTCCACGATGTCGGCGCTCGCGCGCGCCTTGGCCGTCTTCAATACGAAACTCTAGATTCGCTCCATAGGCTCGCACAACGGTTCCGTGGTCATTACGAGATAACCGCCGGTCATGTCGCCTTAGGTGTTGTGGTTCACTAGGCATTTTGGACGTAAGCGGGAATGTCTAGGCTTTCAGCGAGCGTGGCAACGGTGCGCCGCATAGCGTGCACCATGAATCGGATGCCTGATGTCCGGGCGGTGGCTTCCAGGGAGTAGCGCAAATTGCCGACCTACCTGTGTGTACCCGTAAACACCAAAGGCCCCAGGCGTTCCCGACTGTTCAGCATCGCTGCCAGATACGGCCCCATAGGCAGGGTGCGGCTTGCGTGGTTCTTGGTGCCATGCACGGTAAGCGTCCGGGCCTGAAAGTTCATGTCCGCACCATTGGTGCGTACGGGCTTCTTCCTTGCGTAGACCCTGCACGGGACTCCCACCACGCGGCCAGTTGGTGCGCTTGTAGGACGTTTTGGCGGCGTTCCATATGATACCAGGTCCGCGCAACTTAAGATGTGGGCGGCGTTGTCGGTGAGTAAGGGGCGACTCTCGGTGTCGGTGTAGAAGCGTCTGGCGAAGGTCAAGAGTATCCGAAGATAGCGCTGCCCTTGACGCAGCCGCGGGTGATGCGGGGCGAGTCTGCCCGCCCATTCTGGTCGTCGGTGATGCGCCGGATCGCTGGAAAAAGGTCTTCACCCGCCTCCGTACGCCGACGCTTTTTTGAGAACGTGTTCTCCTCCTCCAGCCGTGCCCCATCTCGTTCGGCGCGCTTCAGGGCCTGGTTCTTGGATTCGTCACTGGTACGCTCGCGCGTCGTCTTCTCGGTTCGCTCCTTGGCTTCCATCATCTCACCTCAGGTCAAGAGTGCATTTGGCGCAACCGCTTAAGATGCTGGATATTTCCGGCAGCGACACGCTATAGTATGGCTCGAGCAGGACTGGCGAGGTTCGGTGGGGCCGGTTGTTCAACATCCGGCTGAGGTCGGAATAGGTAACGCGGCATGCCTACGGTACTCAGATTCGGTCCTTATCGTTTTTTCTTCTATAGCAATGAGAAAGGTGAGCCGCCTCATATTCATGTGCAGCGAGAACGGCTGCTTGCGAAATTCTGGCTAAATCCGGTTGCTCTGGCGAGCTCAAAGCGATTCGCATCGCACGAGTTACGCACGATACAGAAGTTTGTCGACGAGAATAGGCGGAAGTTTCTGGAGGCTTGGGATGAGTACATCGGCAATTGAAGTCCATCCGTTGGCTCAGAATGTTGAGTTCACGAACGACGATTTGGTAGTGTCCCTAATCGATGGCCGAAAGGTCGTAGTACCGTTGGTGTGGTTTCCTCGCCTGGCAAACGCGACAGCAGAGCAGTTGAAACACTATGAGCTTCTGGGCGACGGTGAAGGTATTTATTGGCCGGGAGTCGATGAGGATTTAAGCGTTGCTGGCCTATTGCGCGGCTCACATTAATCGCTCTCTCATCTGAGTCCTCAAGTCGGTTTTTGGTTGCCTGCTGTTAAGGTCTTTAAGCCACCGATAAGCTGTCTACACCGATTCTCTGGTATGGCGAGTGTTCGGGCCAGTAGTCCCCCTGTCTAAGGTTCAAGTCCTCCCGGCCCCCATTAAATATCGACCTCATGCAGCACCATTACCCGAAAAATTGGTTTATTGGCTCCCTTGCGATCTACCCGATCCATCCGGTGGGCCCGGACGCATTTGTTAGCTCTTTCGTTCGTTTACTATGAGGCCGCGCGAAAGGGATTGACGATGCGCAGCCGATTTTGGATTACTACGCCGTCGTGCATGTCTTCTGACCAAAGTGTATCGCAATCGGCGTGGAGAGCCGAGGCGGTAATCATCGCATCGTAGATCGAGAGATTATGGCGTTCAGCAAGGACCAGCCCCGTTTCGTGGACATCTACTGTGTTCGGTTGTACCAGAAGCAGGGCGCGGATCGTGGACAAAAGCGTATGCGTTTCCGACCAGGGCATACGCATCTTGCGGCGCGCCACATTAGCTAATTCGTTTAGCACCTGCACGCTGATCGTGCCGCCCTCGGCCACAATTTTCTCCGCCCGGTCCGCCTTGGCGGTGTCATGGGCTGCGAGATAGACAAGGACGTTGGTGTCAATAAAATTACCGGGCATTCAACTCTTCCCGGTCAAATTTGAAGTCGTCGGGCAGACGCCCGCGGAAGGTGCGAAGGCGATCCAGCAATTCCTTCCGCCCAGGTTTGCGGCCGACAGCGAAGGCCCGGGTGCCGGCGACGTGGATTTCGATTTCGTCGCCCTCTGTAAGGCCTAGCGCCTCGACTACGATGGCGGGCAGACGGATGGCTAAGCTATTACCCCATTTGGCGACTTGCATAATACCCCTCCTGGATATACTAAATATTAATTGTATATCCTCCCCACGGCCCGCATCAAGGGAGATTGGGCTGCCTTCGTGTTGAATGGCGTTAGTCAACAGGCTCTTCCCGCTTTGTAGGGATAAGCCCGCAAATTCTCATGACGGATATTTTGCGCACTAAAAACCAAGCTCCCGTAAGGAGGGGCAGAGGAATATGTATGTGGCTGCTTGGCTTTAAAGCCGCTATGTCCTAGGTCGGCCGCAACGCCTATAGCTTGACCTCATACGCTCCTCCCATGCTACACTTACTACGTGTTACACGAGATCAGTGGTGACCCTGTGCGTAACATGACTATTACCATCGATGATGCCACAGCCGAGTGGGCGCGCGTGCTGGCTGCCAAAAACCAGACCAGCGTTTCGCGGATTGTGGGAGATATGCTCAGGGAGAGCAGGCGACGCGAGGAGGGCTACGCTTTAGCGATGGAAGCTTATCTGCAAGCGGCCGCGGTGCCGCTTGCAGGGACTGCGGGCCTATCGGACAGGCCGTACCCCGCCCGCGACGTCCTGCATGAGCGTTAAGGTTTTCGTTGATACGAATATCCTTCTTTACGCACGCGATGCGGGCCAACCGCAAAAACTGGCCACCGCTCGGAGTTGGATGGAGGCCTTATGGCGAGGCCACAATGGGCGGCTGAGCTTCCAGGTCTTGCAAGAGTTTTATGTCAACGTGACCCAAAAATTGAAGCCCGGGCTCCCGGTCGCCGATGCCCGCCGCGATCTTCGTGCCTTGCTCGCTTGGAATCCGTTATCAACGAGCGCCATCCTTCTCGACGCCGCCTGGGAACTCATGGATCGATTTGGATTTTCCTGGTGGGACGCCCAGATTGTTGCGGCGGCGCGCAGTGAGGGATGCGGGATTTTGCTCACCGAGGACATGCAGGATCGACTGGACGTTTGGGGGACGCGCATCTTCAACCCCTTCGCGAATGGCGCCCCTAACCCAAGCGATGATCTGACTGCCTTGGGTTTGGCGAAGCCCCGCTTGCCCTGAAAGCGCCCCTAGGCCCGGGCCATGGCGGCGTTGTCGGGATTCGTGGCGACTCTAGGCGCGGACCATTGAACCATGGATAGGTCGGAGCGGGGTCCTAAGGCTGGCCTCCTGGAGCGATCTCTCTCTTATACCGCGAGCAGTATGACGAGCTTCAAGTCAGCGCTTGTGGCTGGTATCAAGGTGGTTTGTTCGTAGGCCAAGGCCCCGCGCCTCGGGTGTTGGAAGGCCCTGCGGCCGCCCTCGCGTTCTATTACGTTTTGAGAAGACCAGAGTGTTTTAAAGTCTGTGCTTGTCGCGCATAAGTCGGCCACCATGCGCTCTAGCGCCGGATCGTTTAAGTAGGGCCCCGCGTCGGCACGAAATTCGGATACGAGGCGCCGGGCGCGCTTATCCCATTCGGAAATGAGCGAGCGCGCGCCTTCTGAGAGAAAGAGGTACTGGAGTAAAGAGGGCGGCGGATGCGTGCCGTCATCGCTCCCATCAAGCCAGCCCACGAATAAGTCGGCTGCCTCTACATTCCAGGCCACGGCCTGCCAATAACGATCAAGGACATAGGCCGGGGTCGTGAGGGTCTGGACGATCCGCATAAGGGCCTGTGGCGGCACAGCGTGCGCGGCCTTCGCTTCGGGATCTGGCCTTTGCGCTAAATTGAAGAGATAGCCGCGTTCCGCGGCCGAGAGCTGCAAGACGCGGCTTAAGCGGTCCAGAATAGCGGCCGAGGGTTTGACGGGGCGCCCTTGCTCAATCCAGGTAAGCCAAGTGGTGCTGAGGCCGCAAAGCGGCGCCAACTCCTCACGCCTTAAGC
>JAJYPQ010000149.1 GCA_021795255.1 Pseudomonadota bacterium | reverse complement strand
AAGACGCGGGGCGCGCCCGGTCTTGGCGCGCCCCAATGCTTAAGGCCTCGCCAAAGCTTGCGCGCTATGCGCCGCTTGTGTAAGTTGCCAGACAGTGCCGGCGCCGGGAGAGAGGCGCTGCGGGCGCGACCGCTAGGCCAAACGCTCGCACCGATCGCTACGCAATCTTTCAGGATCCCCACAAGCCATGACGGACTTTTTACCGCTCACGATCGCCATACTCACGATCTCCGATACCAGAACCCAGGAGAACGACACGTCCGGACAAGCCCTGCTAGAGCATCTCACCGCGGCCGGGCATGTATTGGGTGAGCGGGCCCTCGTGCGCGATGATCGCTACGGTCTGCGGGCCATCGTTTCGCGCTGGATTGCCGACCCAAAGATCCAGGTTGTGATCACGACCGGGGGCACGGGGCTCACGGGCCGCGATTCGACGCCTGAGGCCCTAAAGCCCTTGTTCGATAAGGAAATAGAGGGCTTCGGCGAGCTTTTTCGGTCCGTCTCCTATGACGAAATCGGCACATCGACCCTGCAGTCCCGGGCCTTGGCGGGTCTCGCTAACGGGACTGTCATCTTCTGCGTACCCGGTTCGACCGGGGCTTGCCACACCGCCTGGAAGATCATCGAACCGCAACTCGATAAACGCCAACGGCCCTGTAATTTGGTCGAGCTTCTGCCGCGCTTTAGGGAACCCGCTTAATGACGGACCACCCCCCTGCACCACTCCTATCCCTGGAGGAGACCTGGGCGCGCCTACTGACAGGTCTCTCAGCCATCACAGAAGAAGAACGACTGCCGCTGGCAGAGGGCTCCCATCGGGTTTTGGCCGAAGCGCTGCGGGCACGCATCAATGTTCCAGGATTTGATAATAGCGCCATGGATGGTTACGCCTTCTGTGCCCGCGACCTGGCACCCGGAACTCGCGAGCTCCCCATCGGTTTGCGGGTAGCGGCAGGCGACACGCCGAGCACTTTACCTATGGGGACGGCCTGTCGCATCTTCACGGGCGCCCCGCTTCCTTTGGGCGCCGATACGGTCGTGATCCAGGAGGACTGTAAGACCCGCGGGGACACCTTGATCGTGCCGCCCCAGTGGACGATCGGGGCCCATATTCGCCGAGCCGGTGAGGATATCCGCGCAGGCGACATGATCCTGGAAAAGGGCCGACGCCTGACCCCCCAAGCGATTGGCCTTGCAGCCTCCTGCGGCTTTGGCGAGGTTCGCGTCTACCGACGCCCGCGCGTGGTCTTGTTATCCACAGGTGACGAGTTGCGCGAGGCAGGCGGCGAACCTTTACGCGGCGGGCAGATCTACGATAGCAACCGGCCGATGTTAAAATCCCTGCTGCGGCGCATGGGTTGCGAGGTCGAGAGCCTGGGACCCATCAGGGACGATCTCGAGACCACCCGAGCGGCCTTGCGCCACGCCGCGGAGCGGGCCGACCTTATCGTCACGACCGGCGGGGTCTCGGTGGGCGAAGAGGATCACGTCAAGACCGCCCTGGAAAAGGAAGGCGCCCTGGACCTGTGGCGAGTCGCGATAAAGCCGGGGAAACCGCTGGCCTTCGGGCATATTGGCGGGGCGTATTTTCTCGGCCTACCCGGAAACCCGGTTTCGAGCTTTGTCACCTTCCTACTCTTTGTGCGCCCCTTTGTGATGGCGCTCGAGGGCGAGGCGCCGCGACCGCCTCTACGGTTTCCGGTTTATGCCGGCTTTACACGCACCAAGGGGGATAAGCGCCGCGAGTTCCTGCGCGTGCGCCTCACGGTGCGCGCCGACTTCGAGCTCGAAGCCAGCAGCTACGCCCAACAGAGCTCCGGGGTCCTGTCGTCGGTCACGTGGGCGGACGGACTCGTCGATCTGCCGGCCGGCACCACCGTTACCTTAGGCGACCGCATCCTCTTTTTGCCGTTCGAGGGACTGCTGCCCTAGGATGTTGCTCTCGGGCGCAGCGTAAGCCGCGGGGCTTAGGCCCGGAAGCGGCCTTGGCGCCGTAAGGACTAAGGCCCTTCCTGTAAATCCTCGGGGCTATTGCAGTTCAAGGCCTCGGCCGCCGTCAGATCAAGCCAGGCGTGTGGCACCCCCTGAAACCAGTCCTGGGCCCGGCGCCCACCGTGACTCACGTAGACATCCAACGTCGTCAACAAGGCGGTCGGCATAAGACAGACGAGCGGCTCCGGCCCGTGCGGACTGCGCGCTGCGACCACGCCGCCCGCGACTCGGGCCCGCCAAAGCCTTTGCAGAATATCGGCCGGTAGCCGCGGGCAATCCACGGGGAGACTTGCCGTCCACGGGTGAACGGCCCGCCGCAAGGCCTGGCGCAAACCGATCAAGGGGCCGCCAAAGTCGTCTTGATCGTCGGTCACCACCTCGTAGCCAAAGGCTTGGTAGCGGGCAAGAGAGCGGTTCGCGCTAATGAGGATCTGGGGTAAACCGGCCATAAGGCGCAGCGCATACACCACGAGCGGCTCCCCAGCCCAGGGCACAAGACCCTTGTCGATGCCCCCCATACGCCGCGCAGCCCCACCGGCCAATACCACGCCCGTTACCGGCAATGTCCGCTTGTCCACACAATCCCTCTGGCCTGTGCCATTCGCGTTCCCAGATCCGTTCAACCCATAGTCGAGCGGGCCCCCAGGACCCCCTGAAGCCCTGCGCGACCCGCACGGTTTAGCCTAGCAAGAAGCGCCTTCCGGGTCTTTCAAAAGGCCTTCGTAGTCCATGCCATAGCTTAAGCGCCCAGGATCCGCGCTGGGCCCCTTTAGCAGCCCCGCCCGAGGCAAGAGCGGGGGCCGAGACCTAAAAAAGTGGCGGCCTTCCCGTGCCCCTACCAAAGGGGGACTACGCACCCCTTGGGCGCGCCCAAAGGAAGCGGCTATACTGTCCCGAAAAACCACAGGCAGCCCCATGACGATCGCGACCCCGGACGAAGGCCCGGTTCTTGAAATCACACCGCCCGTGGCGAAAGAGATCGTGCGTCTTAAGATCGCGACCTTGGTTGATGTCCGTCAGCCCGCGGAACTCGAGCTCGAGGGCACGGTAGAAGAGGCCGAGTGCATCCCGCTCTTTGACTTAAAAAAGCTCCTCGGTCACCGTCTCACGGAAGAGGAGCAGGAGATCTTGGACTGCGACACGCCAACCGCCAAGGATGCCCGTTTCTTTCTGTCGATGATCAACAAACACCATTACCAGCAAGGAAACGTCTTGCTGTGCCTCTGTAATTCGGGCAAACGCAGCCTCCATGCCGTTCAGCTTCTGAGATCCATGGGTTACGAACGGGCCTTTTCCATCAAAGGTGGCGTGCGGGCATGGCGGGATCTTCCTTGATCGCTTGCCGACTCGATCCATATAGGGAATTCCGCGGAAAACGTCTATAACAAAACCCGCCATCCTCGATTTAAGGCTCTCCCTCACTTGGAGGGGTGCTATAGACCTGTCGGAGCCGGTTCAGGAGCCATTGAGGACCTTCGTTCGCGCATACCACGATGGCTTCCGATCGAGCCAAGGATTTACGGATTATTTACGAGACGTTCCTGCGCCCTAAAACAGAAAAAGGCCCCGCAGGGCCTTTTTCCTAGGACTTGCCTCTGCCCTTAAGGCTTCGGCGGAGCGATCGGCGTCTGCGCCAGCACCCAGTCAGCCATCTGCTCAGCCTGTGCCAGCGTCAGCTCCGGATGAGGCGGCATGGGAATACCGCCCGTCCAGGCGTTCCAACGTCCGGCACCGCCGCTGATGATTTTATGCGCGAGCTTGACGTCGGCGCCCGGCTTGTGGGCAAACGTATAAGCCACCCAGCCGTATGCGGGACCGACAACCTTATGCGTTACGGCATGGCACGCGAAACAACCGGCGGCTGTCATCGCAGCCTTGGTCTGCGGGTTACCGTTTGCCAAGGCGGCGACCGGTAGCGCCAAAGCCGCCGCTAAAGCGAAAGATGTCACGATTTTCTTCATTAAAGTAAACTCCTACGTGCACGGTGTCTGTGAAAATACATACATCTAAAGTTTTTAGTGGTCACATGCTAACATGGCCGCGCTTGCCTTGAAAACCCTAGCAAGTCCAAAGTCCTACTGACCCCCTAGTCCTCGCTCGGCCGCCTGAACCCGGCGCAGACGCCACCCCAAACTCAAGATGCGTTGGTTCACCCTGTGCACATGCTGTGGTCTCCCTTCGGCAAGAAACGTCCGGCGCCGGAGGCGTAAGCGCCAGATGCGGCGCCTCAAGAGGCGTTCCTGCCGCTTCAAATATTGGAGGCGTGCCGGGCTGACAATCGGGCGCGGCACCCTTTGGGCAGGGGGACTTCCCACAGGGCCTGTGACCGGCACCGGCTTTATCCAACAAGGCCAAGGTGATGGCGCCCGGCCCGACCATTGGAGTGGTATCGCCTGAGACACAGATGGCCCAGAACGGGGCGATGCCTGTGCGCGAGTTGTCATAAGAAAGGACAGCGCAGTCAAGGCCGCGAGCATCGCAAGACCTCTCCCGCCCACGGAGGCGCGCGCAAATGTCCCTACACCATTCAGTCTTCGCTTATTCATAGACCTGCTCGCCATGCTGGCTGAGATCGAGCCCTTCGACCTCCTCTTCCTCGCTCACGCGTAGACCGATGACGGCGTCTATGATCTTCAGTATCCCATAGGTCATGACCACATCGTAAACCAGAACAGCGCCGACATCGATCAGCTGTTTCCCTATCTGCCCGATATTACCTTCCAAAGCACCGGCCGTACCGCCAATGGCCTTGACAGCAAAGACACCTGTCAGGATCGCACCCAAGCCGCCGCCCACGGCGTGGACCCCAAACGAATCGAGCGAGTCATCATAACCGAAGAAGTTCTTCATATAGGTAGCCGTCCAGAAGCAAACCAAGCCGCCGGCGATACCGATTAGCAAAGCGCCCGTAGGATCGACAAAACCGGAGGCCGGCGTAATCGCAACGAGACCCGCGACCGCCCCCGAGACCATACCAAGGACGCTCGGCTTACCGCGCGCCGCCCATTCGACGAACATCCACGCAAGTGCTGCGGCCGCGGTCGCGACCTGGGTCGTCACCATGGCCATCCCCGCGCGGCCGCCTGCCGAAAGGGCGCTGCCGGCATTAAAACCAAACCATCCGACCCACAAGAGCGCCGCGCCGATCACCGTCAATACGAGGTTATGGGGTGGCATGGCATCGCGCCCGTAGCCCCGACGTTTACCAAGAACAAGCGCCGTCACAAGGCCCGCAACGCCCGCGTTCAGGTGCACGACGGTCCCGCCTGCAAAATCGAGCGCCCCCAGACGCGCGAGCCAGCCATCTGTAGACCACACCCAATGGGCCACCGGCGAATACACGAAGATAAGCCACAGGCTCATAAACCAAAGGAGCGCCGAGAATTTCATGCGCTCGGCAAAAGACCCGGCTATCAGGGCGGGAGTAATGATTGCGAACGTCATCTGAAAGGTCATATAGACCGACTCCGGGACCGCCCCCGAGAGTGTGGTGACCGTGTATTTGCCCATGCCATGAAGTAGGACACGCGAAAACCCCCCGATAAAGGCATTACCGTGGGTAAACGCAAGACTATAGCCGATGGCGTACCACAACACCGTAACAAGACAGGTGACGATGAAACTTTGGGCCAAGGTGTCCAAGACGTTTTTCTTGCGCACCATGCCGCCGTAATACAAGGCGAGACCAGGTATGGTCATCATCAGCACGAGGGCTGTCGAGGTCAGCATCCAGGCCGTGTCGCCCGAACTGATGCGAGTTGGGCTCGGACGACCGACAGCTTCAGTGGGTACCGAGGCGACGCCTGCCGCCTGGCTTGCGATCGCAGTCGCAGTCGATGTCGCCACAGCCCGCGGCGCGGCCAGCGCTGCGACCGGTGCGGCACCGATCAGTACGGCCAAAAACAGGATGCGAATAAACGGGAGACATGTGGTGCCCGAGGCCCTCACACCCATTATAGGGCCCCCGGCCCGGACTCGCCGGTACGGATACGGATTGCTTGCTCGAGATTGAAGACGAAGATCTTGCCGTCGCCGATCTTGCCGGTATTGGCGGCCTTGCTGATCGCCTCGATGACGCGGTCTACGAGGTCGTCGTCGATGGCGATCTCGATCTTCACCTTAGGCAAAAAGTCGACTACATACTCGGCGCCGCGATAGAGCTCCGTATGTCCCTTCTGCCGACCGAAGCCCTTGACCTCGGTGACGGTGATGCCTTGGACCCCGATATCGGATAGGACCTCCCGCACGTCATCAAGCTTGAATGGCTTTATGATGGCCGTTACCAGTTTCATAAGTCGATCTCCCTAGAGCAAACACAGGCTATGGCAGAATGGATAATAGGTCCTTACGGTTCGTCTTCACCATGGACGTCACTCGCCCCACGAATCGTGGCCGTGCGACGGGCCATTATAGTGAGCATAGGGGCGAACGCCTACACCTCATTTTACGGGATTCCGATCCCAAGGTCTGGGCTTCCCGAGGGACTACCTTTTGTCCCCAGTCCGCACGCCGTCGCGAACCATAATGAGAGCCGCCACACCGCCACCTACGGCGAAAACAGCAAGCCCTGGCTCGTAGAAGGCGACAAGAAAAGCCACTACGACGATAGCCGCCCGTACGGCGATGGACTTCATACGTGGAGACACAAAACCCCCTCTCAGGGATGGCCGGCCTTCAGTCCCTGAGGCCCCTTAGCCTATCAGCATAAGTGAGATCTCGGACCAGTACAAAAAAGGGCCGGCGAGCCGGCCCTTAACACCCTAGGGGGGTGAGGAGATTAGTCTTAGTCGCCCAACACCGGCGTACGCTCGCCGTCGCCGTACAAGGCGTAGGCCTGCTCACCGTGCGCGGCGTCGTCACCTACCAACAGATCCTCTTCCGACATCCGCAGCGGGACAACAAAGCTTATGAGTTTCAACAAAATATAGGTTACGACGATATTCAAGGCAATGATAAAGCCAGCCCCTTCCAGTTGCAGAACGACCTGATGCCAATTGCCGTCGATCGCGCCCCCGGGGTTGCTCAAAGCATAGGCCGCGCACCCGACCTTGGTCGCCAGCACCCCCGTCAGTATCCCGCCTAAGAGACCGGCCACGGCATGGGTGTGAAACACCCCCAGGGTGTCGTCCACTTTACGAAACAGGCTTAAGCGCTTACCGAGCACGTTCATCGTGAACCATGGCACTATGCCCGCGCAAAGACCGATGATAATGGCCCCGTAGCCGCTCACGACGCCCGCAGCCGGGGTAATGGCGACAAGCCCCGTGATCATTCCCTGCACGGCACCTATGACTGAGGGCTTTTTGAAGAACTGGATGTCCATGAATGTCCAGGTCAAAAGACTCATGGCGGTCGCGACGTTGGTGTTCAAAACCGCAGCGCCAGCATCACGGCTCGCAGCATACGGATCGCCGCCGTTGAAACCATTCCATCCGAGCCATAATATCCCAGCACCCACTAACATCATGAGGACATTATTGGGCTGGAAGCTCTCCCGGTCACGAGCCAGACGCGGACCGATCATAGCCGCGCCAACAAACCCGGCGACACCGGCAGACAGATGGATAACGTACCCGCCGGAATAATCGATCACGCCGAGCGTCGACAGCCAGCCGCCACCCCACAGGCTAAAAGCCCCGACAGTATAGGAAAACGTCAGCCAGAGAGGAACGAAGATCATCCACGCCTTAAAGTTCATGCGCCCAAGGAAGGCGCCCGCCATGATAATGAGGGTGATGGCGGCGAAGACGAACTGAAAGTAGACCATAGTCGCCATCGGAAAATTCGCCGATGTGTTGGATGCAGGGATGACGGCCTGCTTCAACTCGTCCCCCATGGCGGCTATGGGATGGGGCATCCCGACGAACGATGTCCACTCCGGCCCAAAGCCCATATTATAGGCCCACAAGAGCCACGCTATGAGTACGGCGGCAAACGCATAAAGGCTCATAAAGGCCGAATTGATGGCCCACTTCTTCTTGACGATACCGCCGTAGAGAACGACGAGTCCCGGAACGCTTTGCAGACCTACGACGGTAGCCGCGGTCAATTGCCAGGCATTGTCGCCTGTATTCAGCCAGGCTACAGACATGGTTGTTTCCTCCCGTTCATGATGTGAAAAGCACCGCCAAAGGCGCGGGCCTGCAACAGTTTTGCCCCTCTGGTCATAGGGCCCCCGGCCCGGACTCGCCGGTACGGATACGGATTGCTTGCTCGAGATTGAAGACGAAGATCTTGCCGTCGCCGATCTTGCCGGTATTGGCGGCCTTGCTGATCGGAA
>JAJYPQ010000148.1 GCA_021795255.1 Pseudomonadota bacterium | reverse complement strand
GGTCTTGAGGGTGCGGGCCGCCAATATGACCCTGAAAGCGGCCGAGGTCGGCGATTTGCCGGCCGGAGACTACGTCCGCATTACCTTCGAGGACACCGGCCGCGGCATCGAAAAGCGGCACCTAGAGCGGATATTCGACCCCTATTTCTCTTTAAAGCCGACCGGCACGGGTCTCGGTCTTGCGGTCACCTATTCGGTGGTCAAGCGCCACCAGGGTTTGGTGAGAGCGGACTCCGTGGTGGGGCAGGGGACGACCTTGAGTCTCTATCTGCCGCGCTCAGGTTCGCGTTCTGTCCCGCTGACCGGGGGGCCTCCTATGGCCATTCGGGAGAGCCCCACACTCGGCGCCGGTCGGCGCATTCTCTTGATGGACGACGACCCCGACGTGCGCGCAACCGGCGCTCACCTTCTGCGCACCCTGGGGTATACGGTGTCTGAGGCCCGCAGTGGCGAGGAGGCCCTAAGGCTTTTCGAGAAGGCCCTGTCCGGGGAGCGGTTCGATGGCGTCATCTTAGACCTCACGGTGCCTGGCGGTATGGGCGGCAAGGAGTGTGTGCGGGCCATGCAAGCGCGCGACCCCGGTGTGCGGGCGGTGGTGGCGACGGGCTATTACACGGATCCGATCGTGGCCGAGTTCCGGGCCTATGGTTTTGCGGCCGCGGTCCAAAAGCCTTACCGCCTCGATGAACTCTCAGACACCCTGGCGCAGATCCTTGCGACTTGACGACCGGGGTTTTGCAGACCGAGCGGGGCTTGTGTCCACCCGCTCGGTCCCCTCACACTGCGTCTATGGGGAAGCGCGAGCGTTTAGGAGGAGGTGACGGTACCCGAGGGCTCGCACAGCGCACGCGCCTTGTGGGCTTGCTCTGCGCGGTTTTGTGCGTGCACGGGCTCTTCCCGGTGTGCGCAAAGGCCTTCGATTTCGCAGACCTTGCGCGCCGCGCGCAGGCGCTCGCCGCCCGGCCCTTCAAGGCCCAGCCGCGCATGCCGGTCATAGGCGATTTCAGCTACGACGATTATCGAAGCATCCACTTCCGGCCCACGCGCACGCTATGGCCCGCTCGCCGTTTTCATCTCCAGCTCTTCGCGCCCGGCTACCGCTTCGTGCAAGCTGTGGCGATTCACATCATCGCCGGCCGCCGGGATACCTTGCTCCCGTTTCGGTTGAGCGACTTTCGATTTCCGCAGGGACTCTATCCTCGGGTCTTGCCGGCCCATATCGGCTACGCCGGGTTTCGTCTTCTCTACAATGGCTATCACCCAGGACGGTCGCCGGTCGCGGAAAATAATCAGGTGATCGTGTTTTTGGGGGCAAGCTATTTCCGCGTCAAAGGGGCGCAAGAGCAGTTTGGCCTCTCGGCCCGCGGGCTTGCGATCGATACCATCGCGCCACATCCCGAGGAGTTCCCGCACTTCATCGCCTTTTGGATCAAACGGCCGAGCCCCAGGGCCGCTCGGATCACGGTCTATGCCCTTTTGAACGGTCCGAGCGTGGCCGGCGCCTTTCGCTTGCGCATAAGGCCCGGGCGCGCGGCGACCGTGGCCGTCCATTCGGTGCTTTTTCTGCGTCGCCCGGTCCACGAACTAGGGCTTGCGCCGCTCTCCAGTATGTATATGTACGATCTCTGCGACCGCAGACCCTGGGCCTATCTGCCGCCTGCGGTCCACGATTCGGAAGGGTTTTTGTTGAAGACGCCGCATAAAACGGTCTGGCGGCAGCTCGCGAATCCCCGGAGGGTCATGCAGTTTCTGTTTCCGATCCGCCACCTTAAGGGCTTCGGGCTCATCCAAAGGGACCGTGACTTCTTCGATTACGAGTCGGCATCCATGCGCTATCAGGGCCGTCCGAGCGTCTGGGTTGAGCCCGAGGGGCACTGGGGGGCGGGGGAGGCGACCCTGATCGAGATCCCGACCCCTAATGAGACCAACGACAACATCGTGGCCTTTTGGCAGCCAGCGGCGATGCCTCTGCCAGGACGCCCTTATCCGCTCGATTACCGGCTGTTGTGGAACGCTGATGGGCCGCGGGAGTCGGTTGCACGCATCGTCCATACCTTTGCCAGCGCCCGCTGCTTGAGGCGGCATCCGGTACGTTTTGCGGTCGACTTTCGTGGGCCAGGCCTTGGGGCCGAGGAGCGCCGCGCGCGCATAAAAGCGCGGGTCTGGGCCGGGCCTGGCGCTAGGCTTTCGCGGATCCATCTTCAAGACATCGGCCCGCGCACGGTCCAACTCGCATTTACGGTGCGTTCGCTCACAGGACACGCGGTCCGGGTGCGCGCCGCGCTCTGCTCCCATAAGCATCCCATAAGCGAGATATGGGATTACGTCGTGGCCCATGAAGAGGCGCCCGTCCGGGTGCCCGGGCACCGACCGCCGAAGCTGCTTATGAGAGCGCTGCGGGGCCCACCATGAGGCGTCGTGCAGGCATCCTTTGGCAGGGCCTTGTGCTCATGGCCGTGATGAGTGGCGTCCCGGGGTGTTCTTTGGCATCGCTCACGGCGGGGCACGCGCTCGTGACATCGCCGCTTTGGCCGCGCTTTGTCGTGGTCGGCCGCTCATCCGGGCGTTTGCCCCTGACGCTCTCTTGCGCGGTGGGATCGCGACGTGCGATGACTGTGACGATGGTGGGCCAAGTTCGGTCTCGTAGCTGGCACTGTGCGGCCTGGCGGCTGCAGGGCCCGGCACCCGGGGGGCTTGCGACCTGGTTTGAGATGGATGGCGGTCTTGTGCGCGCAGTCCCCGCGGGTGGTGCTCCCGGGGCTGCCGCCCGGCCGCTCTGGGCGCCAGGCCTTAAGGAGCGTTTTCGACGGGCCCGGATTTCGGTCCAGGGGGCGCGCCTTCGGGTCGCGGCCACGCTTACCGGGCCTCTGGCCACCGGGAGCTATCGTTTTACGGTTGAGGCCGGGCGGGCCCTCTCCATGGCCGTGACCGCACGGCTCATTTTTCAGGGCCCGCTGCCTGCGGTCTATGGCCTTCCGGCCTTGACGACCCGCTACGATTACGGGGTCGCCAACCATATGCCGGCGCTCGCGGTCTATCTGGCCCGGCACGCCTCCGACGGGCTCTGGATGGCCGGCCCTAAGGCGCACTATTGGGTGCCCCTGCGCAACCCTCGCGCGCCCCTCCTTGGGATGCCGGCCTCGGCTGTGGTCTCGCGCTTTGGGCTCTTGCAACGTAACCGCAGGCGGCGTGATTTCGGTCCCGTGGCGACGTGTTACCAGAATGCGCCTGACGTGGAGGCGCGGCTTGTTGGCCTACGAGGCCAGGTAGGGCTTCGCGAGCAGCCCCTGAGAGATCGGGGGCGAGGTGCGGGATACGGTAATGTCGCTGCGCTTTTTATGCCGCTTGTGAGGCCGCCCGTAGGACGCCCTTGGGTCGAGCAGTACCAGTTGATCTGGAGTCGGCACAGGCGGCGCACCAGCCGTCTTGTGGTGGTGTCGACCTTGATAGGGGGGTCGTTTCGCACCGGTGCGCGCAAATATGTCATAGACTACGCGCGCGGGGCGCTCCCCCTTCATCTTCCCCACAGCGCAATCACCGGCCATGTCCGCGTGCGACCCTTAAGTTTCGTCACCCAAAACACCTGGCGTTTCAATCCTTATACCGGCGGTTGGCGGCAGGTGATCCAGGTGTTGCCGGTCCCTGGGCGCACGCTCCATGTGCGCGCCTGGCTCACCCGCGGCCGCCACCTTATTTCCGAGGTTTGGGCGTATGATATTTTGGCCCCTCGTGTGAGCCACTGAGTGAGTCGCGGGGCGTCTTGCACGTCCCCGTCGTCTGTCTTCAAGGAGCGCTTATGGCCTTCATTATTTTGATATTGGCACTGATGTTAATTGTGTTCGCGGCCTCGGCCCTGACTGTCGTCTACGAGTATCAGCGCGCGGTCGTGTTTCAGCTAGGACGGTTCTGGAAGGTAAAAGGGCCGGGCCTTGTCGTCATCGTGCCGTTTCTGCAGCGCAAGGTCAAAATCGACCTGCGCACCCAGGTGCACGAAGTCCCTGTTCAGGAGGCCATATCCCGCGACAACGTGTCGATCAAGGTCGACGCGGTGCTGTATTTCCGGGTGGTCGATCCCGAAAAGGCCTTCATTCAGGTGGTGGACTACTATGCGGCCACGAGCAAGCTCGCGCAGACCACCTTGCGCTCGGTGCTTGGTAAGCACGATCTAGACGAGATGTTGGCCGAGCGCGATCGCCTGAACTCGGACATCCATCGCATCTTGTCCGATCAGGTCCAGGCATGGGGCGTTGCGGTGCAAAACGTCGAGGTGCGCGACATCCAATTGACCGAGGACATGGTGCGGGCGATCGCCAAGCAGGCCGAGGCTGAACGCGATCGTCGCGCCAAGGTGATCCATGCCGAGGCCGAGCACCAGGCCGCCCAGACCTTGGTTAACGCCGCGCACATCCTGGCCTCGGCCGCAGGCGGTATGCAGTTGCGTTATCTGCAGACCCTAGCCGAGATCGCCGGGCAAAACAACTCGACTATCGTGTTTCCCTTGCCTATCGATATGATCAAGCCCTTTATGAGGGCCGGCGAACCGCCTGCGAGCGCCGATTAGCAAGGATGGCAAGGCTTGTCATGTCTGATCACAAAGATTCTACGTGGTATAACGAATGGGGCCAGCCGGTCGGCGCCCCGCTAGCGGATTGGCGCCCTCCGAGCCGTCCCGACGGGCGCGTTCTTTGCGGTCGCTTTTGCACCCTTGAACGCTTGAGCGTAGAACGTCATGGCCGCGATCTCTACGCGGCAAACGGCGCCGCCAAAGACGGGCGCATGTGGACCTATCTTGCACACGGGCCGTTTGCCGATTATGCGGACTACGAGGCTTGGCTTAGGTCCGCGAGTGCCGGGGCCGATCCTTATTTTTACGCGATCTGCGTCCCCACGGGACCCGGGGTCTTTCGCGCCGTGGGTCTCGCCGCGTACCTGCGGATAGCGCCCGAGGCCGGGTCGATCGAGGTCGGGTCGCTGATTTTTTCCCCGGTGTTGCAGCGCACCACGGCAGCTACCGAGGCCATGGCGCTCATGATGGCGCACGCTTTTGCGCTCGGCTATCGCCGCTACGAATGGAAATGCGATGCCCTGAACGTCGCCTCGCGCCAAGCGGCGCTCAGGCTCGGGTTCCGCTACGAGGGGACGTTTTTGCAGGCAACCGTGGTCAAGGGTCGCAATCGCGACACGGCGTGGTATGCCGTGACCGATCGCGAGTGGCCGCGCCTCAAAGAGGCGTTCGCCTCCTGGCTCGACCCCAAAAACTTCGATACCGATGGGCGGCAGAGACAGGGGCTTTCGGAGCTGACGGCGGGGCCCTAGCGGGACGCCGTTCAGCTTGCCTCGCGCGCTGTTTTCGGGGCACACTTCCCGGGAAGAACGGGTCGGGAGGTTTATCATGGAACCACGGCCATGCGGGGACCGGGAACGGCTGCTCCTCACGCTTACCAAGGCCTCGTCCGAGGCCTTGGTGGCTTGGTCTGCGGACGGACGCGTAGCGGTCTGGAGTCCGGGGGCCGAGCGGCTTTATGGGTACTCGGAGGAGGAGGCGTCCGCCTTGACGTGGTCTGGGCTCTTGGCCCCCGAGGACCGCACGCTCGTACCTTTCTCAGAGCTCGTGGAGCCGGTTTCGCGCGAGCTGCTCCGGCTCCGTAAGAACGGATCGCCGGTACGTATGCTGGTCCACCTTCGGCCGGTCCGGGACGAAGGTGGATGCGTGGTGGGTCTAGCCGAAGTGGGTCGTTTGGCCCCAGGCGCCGAGCTCTTTTCGCATCCCGGCGCCCAGACCAGCCGGCAGCATCTTTCGGCCATCGTCGAATCCTCCCAGGACGCCATCGTCAGTAAGACCCTAAAGGGCGTCATTCAGTCTTGGAACCGCGGGGCCGAGCGGATTTTCGGATATAGCGCCGACGAGGTCATCGGTCGGCCGATCTCGATCCTGATCCCGCCCGACCGTCAGGATGAGGAGATCGAGATCCTCTCACGCATCCGCGCCGGCGAGCGGGTTGAGCACTACGAGACCGTCCGCATGCGCAAAGACGGCCGGCAGATTCTCGTGTCGCTGACCATTTCACCGATCTACGATAACGCCGGACGGATCGTCGGGGCCTCCAAGATCGCGCGCGACATGACCCTGGTTCGGCGGGCCGAGCGCGAACTCTCCGAGACCCAGACCCGTTTGCGCATGCTCGTGGAATCTGCGCCGGTGATCCTTTTTACCCTCGATAAAGACGGATATCTTGAGCTCTTGGAGGGCCGTGCCCTGTCCTGGCTCGGGTTTAAGCGCGAGGCCTTGGTGGGTCAATGCTTTCGGGGACGCACAGAGGGCGCTGTTGCGTGGTTTTCGGCCTATGTCGAGCGCGCCTTAGAGGGCGAACGCTGCCAGGCGACGGTCCTGGTGGCGGGCCGACTGATGGAGGTCCGATGGTTCCCGATAGACGATGAGGCCGGGCAGACGGTCGGGGTGAGCGGGGTGGCCCTCGATGTGACCGAGCAACGGCGCAGGCAAGACGATGCGGTGCGCGCCAGCAAATGGGAGTCGGTGGGGATTTTGGCCGGGGGCATCGCCCATGATTTCAACAATGTCTTGGCGGCGATCGTCGGGAATCTGGCGCTTGCGCGCGCGAAGGCGGAGGGCGTACCCGAGGTGGCCCGCTTTCTTCAGGAGTGCGAGAAGGCGGCCCTGCGGGCGCGGGGATTGACGCAGCAGCTGCTGGGTTTTGCCAAGGGCGGCCAAGCGGTCCGCCGTCGGGTGGACGTGGCGCCTCTTGTCGAGTCCACCGTACAGTTTGCCTTGGGCGGGTCCAATGTCCGGGGACAGGTATTGGTCGCCCGCGAACTCTGGCAGGTCGAGGCCGACGAGGCGCAGTTAAGCCAGGTCATCAACAATCTCGTGATCAACGCCCAGCAGGCCATGCCCAAGGGCGGTATACTCGAGGTCTTGGCGCGCAACGTCTCTTTGCGCGGCCACGAAAACGCTTTGCCGCCCGGCGATTATGTGCAGCTCGATTTTGTCGATCACGGCTGTGGCATCGAGGCCTGCGACGTGGGCCAAGTGTTCGACCCGTTTTTTACCACCAAGGCCCAAGGAAGCGGGCTCGGGTTGACGACCTCGGCGCGTGTCATCGCCGACCACAAAGGGCTGATCGAGGTCGAGTCCCGGATCAACGAAGGGACCAGGGTGCGCGTCTACCTGCCGCGGCTCATCGAAAGGGAACCCGCCAACCGGCGCGTGGGGACAAGGCCTGCGAGCAAGGGCCGCATTCTCTTCATGGATGACGAGGAGGCGATTCGTAAGGTCGCCCAGGCCATGCTCTCGTATTTGGGATACGAGGTGTGCTTGGCGGAAGATGGTACGGCGGCGATTCGGGAGTACCAGCGCCGGCGCTTTGATATCGTGATTCTCGATCTCACGGTGCGTGATGGTATGGGCGGGTTGGCGACCCTTGAGCGCCTACGGCTTTTAGACCCGGGGGTGGTCGCCATCGTATCCAGCGGGTATTCAAGCGATCCGGTCATGGCTGACCACGGGCGCTTCGGGTTTTTGGGAAGGGTGCCAAAGCCCTATACGCCGGAGGCCCTGGATGAGGCGATTCGCCCGCTGCTTGGAATGCGGTCGGACGCGCTAAGCTTGCGCTCGCGGGCCTAAAGACTCGTGACGGGCGAGCGAACGAGGAGGGGAGTGATATGAAAAAGCGCATAGGGACGAGGCGCCCGGGCGATGGCTTGGATGGCGGACGGCTGGATGCGATCGTGGCTCGGGCCCATAAGGACGCCGATACGCGCATGCGCGGTTATCGCGAACAATCGCTCCGGATTCATCCCAAGGTCTGCGCCCGTTGCGGCCGGGAGTTCGACGGGGCGAATCTCCACGAGCTGACCGTGCACCACAAGGATCACAACCATGACAACAACCCGCCCGACGGCAGCAACTGGGAGAACCTGTGCCTGTATTGTCACGACTGGGAGCATCAGAAGTATTCGTATGCGGTTAAAGGGGCGCAGGCCAGCTTTGGCTTGACGGCGACAAAGCCCGAGGCGGCCCCCGAGGTGACCCATAATCCGTTTGCGGCCTTAAAAGACGCCCTGGCGAAAAAGCGTGGGACGTAAACGGGCGGCTTTCGAGCGCAAGCCTTACTGTCCATAAAAAAAGCCAGCGGTCCTTGCGGACAGCTGGCTTTTCGATGACAGGAGGTCCGCTTTAGGCGGGCGTGACCTGAGTGGCCTGGAGGCCCTTCGGTCCCTTCTCCACCTGGTAGGTCACAGCCTGGCCTTCGGCGAGGGTTTTAAAGCCCGAGCCCGAAATCGCG
>JAJYPQ010000147.1 GCA_021795255.1 Pseudomonadota bacterium | reverse complement strand
ACATGAGCCTCGGCGTGTCCTATCATCCCCTCGTTGTCGATCCAATCGACGGTGACGAGGTCTCCGGACTTCGCATGCGGCAGTTGGACCGCGATGAGCGGGTCTTTTGAGATCGCGATACTGAGATCGCAGACGATCGCGGGCTTCTGGTTTAAAGCGATCGTCAAGGTCTTGATAAAGTGGGCCGGGATGATCTTATGGGTGATCTTGCTGCGCACAAGCCCGGTGTCCATGGGGTGGTTCACAAGAACCAGGACCTCGGTGATGCCGTGACGGGTCCGCGTCTTCATTTTGGTAGCGATATGCATAAGTTCTCCGTTAGCCTCCACAGCCGCCGATCGTGACCTTCACCTGACGGGTGACGGTATGGACCTTATCCGCCGTCGCCACATAGGCGCGGACAAGCGAGCTCTTGCCCATCTTGATGCGGACGTTAAAGAACGGCAGGGCCTCGGGGGTCAGATGCACCACGGTCACCAGCGGGTAGGGGTTCTTATCGACGACCAAGGCCAGCATCTGGGCGCCCGGCACCTGGCTTTGCAGGACCACCGGCACGACCGCGCCGTTCTCGGCCTCTAGGGGCACATGGAGATCCACGCCCCCCGTCACGATCGGGCGCGTTCCAAAGACCTCGCGCAACATCATCGGTATGTCTTTTTGCCGAAAGGCGGCCTGCGGCCAAGACGGCCACGTCCGGGCCAAGGCCTGGGTCGGCCGGAGAAGACCGGCGCCCGCGGCCACCGCCAAGGCGCTCCCGGATAGGGCCTGCTTTAAGAAGGTTCTGCGTGGAAGAGTCATCAAGGTAATCCTGGTGATGGATGTGTGTTTTATAGGGTCCAAAGGAAGTCCACGACTTCGCGAATCTGGGCTTTGGTCAGGATATGGTCTTTGCCGAAAGGTGGCATAGCCGTGTGTGGGTCATTCATGGTCGGGTCGTAGACCTGCGCGAAGAGCGCGGCCTTGTTAGGGAAGCGTGTCCGTAGGTTTTTCAGTTGCGGCCCGATGTTCCCGTCCATCGTCGTGCCGGCAATGACATGGCAGGCCATGCAATTGCCGAGCCCGCGATTAATAACAATACAGCCGCCCTTGACGGCGGGGTTGGTCGGGTGGGCAGCGCACTCCTGCGCCGTAGGGGCACGACCAGCCGCCATGGCGAGCGGGGCTAACAGCACAGTGACCCCGATTGCTATCCATTGCGCCGCGCGGGACGCAGTCCTTGTACCCATGCTTCCTCCTAGGACTAGTATATAAGTATTTATTTATAGAGCTGGCGTGCGCCAGCCTCAGGCCGTGGCGGTAAACATAGCGACCGCTCAAGGTCTGCGTCAAGGGAATATTTCGTAGAGATACGGCGTCACGAAGGGTCCTGCCCCACATTTATCGCGCCGCCCAGCCCTCGGAAACGAGCATTCAACCTCAAAACGGCAGTGGGCCACCCCCCCATTCTCCATCTATCTGGCTGCCAAGGGAATGACCGGGTCGGTTCGTCCTCGCAAGAACGTGTACTTTTAGGATGAGTGTGAGCCGTGCGCTGTCGGTTGTCGGCTCCGCCGTCGATGGCAGGGCATTCCAGAACGCCTCCAACGGGTGAGGACGGTCGGGCTGGTGGTCTGTTTGGTGTGTGCGCCTGTGATGGTGAGCGTCGCCTGACCACTGCGCGGGGTTTTGGTGGCGACCCTATGCTGACATAAGGACAAGCTTCGTGACGTTTGTGGGGATTCGCGGACCGCACGAACCAGGTTCTTCACGGCATCGTCAGGGTTTTGGGTGTCCACTCGGTCCCGATACCGTGGCGTCGGCGCGCGGACCTCGTAGTCGGTTGCTGACAAGAACTGCATACTCATACGCCGCGGTGGTGGCCGCAAGTGCTTTCAATAAAACCGAGCGTCCCTTGGGGATCGTTGGGCGCCCCAGCGGCCAAATAGAGTTGTTGCCTTTGTTGTTCAACCTTTGAGGGGCAGGAAGAGAGGAGTCAAATGGGAGACCTGAGATCACATTCGCGGTCTCATAGTCTATTCTGAAAGAGAAGAGTCGGTTCATGAGGGGGCCGGCGTCTGCAGGCATGAAGGGAGGATCACGTCAGACCGGGTTCGCAGAACAACATGGCGAGGAGAGCATGGAAAGTATGCAGCGAGTGCCCGAACCATCAAATCGCCCGAGTAAGCGCCGTACGCTTTGGCGGAGGCGTTTTCTGAGGATGCCTCATCGATATGCCCTGATGATCGCTTACTGGTTCGCGTTTTTTGCCACGGTTCTATTTTCTCTTGTTTATGCCTGGCATTCGTGGAATCGTTATGAAAAGGATGGTCATCAGCGCTTAATCTTGACCGCACAGCTTGTAGCGACTGCCACCCGCACCGCCTTGGACAGAGAGGCCTCCGGACTGCGTTTTCTCGCCTTGCAATTGCAACGGATAGATGCTTTGCATCACCCGCGGCAAGCGCGGGCTATTTTGGGGGATTATCAGCATGTCTCGCCTGAGATTGCGAGCGCCGACCTTATCGCTCCGAGTGGTCAGGTAGTCGCCTCGACCGCCGTACCTATCGGCGGCCCACTTCCCAGCTTTCGACATAAGCGGCGGGTATGGCCCGGATTGCGGCGTGCATTCGCCGAGCCGGGTCTCTATATCCACCGTCCTTTGCGCGACCCCTTGGTGGGCCATTGGGTCATCGACTTGAGTGACACGGTCGCAGGTCCTTCGGGCCGGCCGCTCTTTCTCGTGGCGACACCTATTAAGTTTCGGGACTTCGAGGGCTTATTCGGGCAGCTTCCTCTATCCTCTGGGCTCGCTGTCGGTATCTTGCGCAATGATTTCTATATGGAGGCGCGGGAGCCGATTCCGCACAACGATCAGGCGGCCTTGCTCAGTCAGCCTCAGACCGGCATCCTGGCCCGCACTCTGAAAAACCACCCACGAGCAGCCCAAGGGAGCTTTGACGGTTGGGTTAGCGCTGCCCGTCAGTATCGTTTCGGCGTGTTCGTTCGTGTCCCTGGCTACCCCCTTGTGGCGTTTGCCGATGTCCCTCGCTCTCTCTGGTTTAGGGCGTGGTGGCGACGGCAGGCGGAGATCCCTTTGATCTTTCTGATCGGCACCCTCGTCTTCAGCGGGTTTGCGTATCGCCAGGTGCAAGTCCTGGCGGCTCGGTGGGAGGCCGAAAAGGAGAATCAAAAGAATGTCCTGCGGGAACTGGTCACGCATGACCCGCTCACAGGACTCCTGAACCGCAGGGGTCTCTACCCGACATTAAAGCGCAGGCTCGCACGGGCCCATCGCGAGGGGTGGTTGCTAGCGGTGGGGTTATTGGACATTGACGATTTTAAAGGCCTGAATGACCGCTACGGGCATGCGATAGGGGACGGGGTTTTGCAGGAACTGGCCGCGCGCCTTGAGTGGGTTCTGCGCGGGGTCGACAGGGTCGCGCGCCTTGGAGGCGATGAGTTTGTTCTACTCGTGGAGGGCCTGCGCAAGAAGGAGGAGTTAGACATCGTGATCGCGCGCATAAAGGGGGCGCTCGCGCCCCCTTTCGTGATCGGCCATGCAGTTATCCCTGTACGCGTCAGTCTTGGCGTGACCTTGTATCCGCTCGATAGCGAGGATGCTGACGGTCTTATTCATCATGCCGATCAAGCCATGTATGTGGCCAAGGCGCGCCCGGCTGCGGTTGATGATGGCTGGGCTCAGGTCTATCGTCCGCCGGCACAGTCTGGGCCATAAGTCCCTAAGGAGGGCCATTGCCCACGGGGGTCCCACTCGACAGGGGCACGGCCTCCGAAGGTCTCCACGGCAATCCGGTTTGGGGTCCTTGGAGCCCTCCGTTTTGCGTAACCCTGAGTGACCTCCCGGGGTCGTTGCCATCGCCGCAAACCGGCGTCCTACTCCGCGTTCGCCAGATGAGAGGGGAAGTTAACGGCGGTCTTGAAGGCCAATAGGTCTCTTTTTAAGGGAAGGCGGGAGGAACAGTCCAATGTTCGTGGATTGCGGTCTTGAGCGTTGCGAGCCGGGCCTTGGCGGACGGGGTGATCGCAAAGGGCGTGGCCAAGCGCAGTTCGCGACGAGCCCCGCGGGCGCTGCCGTCCAAATAGTGAGACTCAGCGAGCGCTTCATGCGCATGCAGGTAGTCGCCGTTCAGGCCGAAGGCGTGGGCGAGGAGGCGGTAGAGCGAGGCGTGATAGGGGTGGCGAGCGATGAGGTGCTTCGCAAGCTTGAGTCCTGTGTTTGTGGCCCCCGCGTGGAGCCACGCACGAACAGAAAGAACACTGAGCCAAAGGCTGTGGGGCCGCAGTTTAGAGGCTTGCACAAGGTCGGTCGCAGCGCGCCGAAAATGATGGCGATCGGTCTCCAGATCATAGAGGCCGAGTCGGTACGCGACGACGCGCGGGTAGCGCTTGCTGAGCGTCAAAAGGAGGGAGCGTGCGGCGGCGAAATCTCCGAGGCGCAGGTCGACCAAGGCAAGACCATAACGGCGGGCACTCGGATCGACGCCACCCCGTGCTTGGGCTTCAAGGCGTGCCAAGGCCTCATGAGGACCTCCTGCTTCGGCCAGCAATATCATTTGAGCGCGATCAAAAGCGGGGTGATCGCGGATGGGAGTGTTTGGGTAGCGGGCGGCTAGGTCTTCTGCTTCGGCGATGCGGATGTCAGTGGGCGGATGGGTGCGCCAAGAATCAGGGACGTTCACCGATACAAATCGATTATCGATCTTGAGGCGTTGAAAAAACGCGGCCATGGCGCGCGGGTTAAACCCGGCCCGCGCCATGGTGCGCAGGCCGATGTGATCGGCCTCGGACTCGTAGCCGCGCCGGTGCTTCAGGGTCACGGCCGTGAGCCCCGCGGAACTGAGCGACAAAGCGGCTGCGCCGCTCTCGAATTGGGAGCTGCCCATGAGGGCCACGCCCGCCAACAGGCCGGCCAGGGCGGCCCAGGACAATCGTTTCGATAAGGCGATGAGCCGCGGGATATGACGCTGGGTGTCATGGGAGATTTCGTGGGCGATGACCGCGGCTAGCTCGTCTTCGTTGCGCGCAGCGAGGACTGCGCCGGAGTTGATGAAGACATAACCCCCGGGGACCGAGAAGGCGTTTACGACCGGATTGCGCAGGATGTAAAAGTGAAAGCGAATTTGCGGAGAGGGACTGGCTAAGACGAGCCGTCGGCCTATCCGCCGCACACATGCGAGCGCCTCGGGGTTATGAACAAAGCGCAGGGTCTTCTTGGCCTGGCGGAGAAAGGTTTCGCCAAAGCGCGTCTGCTGGGCCCGGGACATAACCACCGCGGAGGCGTGGCCGAGATCGGGAAGACGACCGATCTCGGCCCGGCCCACGTTCGGTATGAGAAGAGCAAGCGCGAGCAGGCGACCCGGCCAGCCCTTGGGCAAAGGCGCGTTCTACTTACCGAGAGCGGGTGATGTGGAATAACGTTCCATCACCGTCCGGTCGGCCCACGAGCTCTCCTTCAAGACGGCATCGGGGATACGGAACCGCAATTCCGCGCTCACGGGGGTCTCCTTGACGATTTTCAGGAGCTGGTCGTAGCCGATCTTGTACAGGAATCCGCTATGGTCAGTCTTGCGCGCCACCATAAAGGTGTCGTAGAGCCGGTAGACATAAAGGTTCGCGGGACGGACTTTTCCGTCATAGTCGCGCCAGGTCACGGTATAGCGCGTGTCCGGCTTGAAATCATCTTTTTTCAAGGCGTTAGGCTCCGGGGTTAAGCGTGGCGCGACTCTAACATGGACCACTAGGGCCCGCAATTGTCCCGGATCTCAGCCACCTTGCGTAGGGCGACGAAAAAGCGCAAGCTCGCGCGCAACCATTAGTATTTAATTACCTTTTTATATAGAGAGAGGGCCTTTCCCTATGGGTACTTTTCAGGATCTAGACGCAAGCGATCTTGACCGCTTGTTACGGGATGAGTCGGCTGCGCTTACGGTCATCGATGTGCGGACCCCGGCGGAAGTGGCGCGCGGCGGTATTCCGGGCGCCCGGTCCATCCCCCTCCACTTGCTACCGCTCAGTGCCAGCGCGCTTGACAAAGGGCGCCCCGTGGTTTTCTATTGCCAGTCCGGGGGACGTTCTTCGCAGGCCTGCGCTTACCTACAGCAACAGGGGTACGACAAGCTTTATAACTTGCGTGGCGGGATCATGGCCTGGGTGCGAAACGGTTTACCGCTCGCGCCTCTTGTGTAGAACCCGGCTATAATAATTCTGTTGCGGCCTTCGTTTGTAGCGTTCTTTCGGCCCTTGCTTTGGTCCACGTTTACGTGTACGCAGTCGGGGTGGTGCGCGCGCTCTTATGGCAATAGGGCTTGCGGAGACAGGCTTACGATCAGTAATTCTCAATAGGTAATGGAGGAAGTTATGGCAACTTGCGACAAAGAACTAGATGCCCGGGGCTTGAACTGCCCGCTCCCGATTCTGCGCACCAAGAAGGCGCTGAACGATTTGACGGGTGGACAAACGCTGCGCGTTGTAGCGACCGATCCGGGCGCTATCAAAGATTTTCAGGCATTTGCTAAACAGACTGGCAATGAACTGGTCGAATCGGGTGAGGCAAACGGCGAATTTACGTTTGTGCTCCGTAAAAAGGCATAGTTGACTACGGTCAACAGGAGATAGTTTATGGCTACCAAAAAGCTCGCCATTATCGCCACAAAAGGGACGCTGGACTGGGGCTATCCGCCCTTCATCTTGGCGTCCACTGCGGCCGCGCTCGGTTACGACGTCCAGATCTTCTTCACGTTCTACGGTCTACAGCTTCTTCGTAAGAGTCTGAATCACCTGAAAGTCACATCACTCGGTAACCCCGGCATGCCCATGCCCATGCCCATGCCCGTTTTATTGCAGGCCCTTCCCGGCATGCAAAGCTTCATGACTGGCATGATGAAGCACACGATGAAGAAGAAGGGTGTGGCGAGTCTTGAAGATCTGCGCGGCCTCTGTGCCGAAGCCGACGTCAAGATGATTGGTTGCCAGATGACTGTGGATCTCTTTGGATTCAGCCCGAGCGACTTCATCCCCGGTATCGAAATGGGCGGCGCCGCAACGTTCTTCGAATTTGCGGGCGAGTCGGACATCTGCTTATTTATGTAACGCAACCCTACCGGCACACCGTCTTTCAGGGTAGACTTGGAAGACGGTGTCGGGTATTATATAAGCAACCGCTAATATTCTGAAGTGTCGAAGGAGCTTTTATGGCGACGTATGCCGAAATGCGCGAGATTTACGAGGACATCCGTAACGATTTTCGTTACGATCATGAACTGAACGGATGTCTCAATTGCGGTATTTGTACCGCCACGTGCCCCGCCGCCCACTTCTACGATTTTAGCCCCCGCGAAATAGTCCAGTTACTCTGGACCGAGAACGTCGAACAAATCTACGATACGATGCAGGAGAAGATTTGGGCGTGTGCCCAATGCATGACCTGCGCTGCGCGTTGCCCGTTCAAGAATTCACCCGGGGGCCTGATCGCTATTATGCGCGAGGTCTCGATCAAGCACGGGATGCAGTCGGCTAAAGACGTGCTCAGACCGTTTGGGCGGGTGATGCTGAAGCTGATTACCACCGGTAACCAGCTATCGCCCGATATGATTCAACCTGATCACTTTCCCGATTGGGGTCCGAACATCCAGAAGGTCGAAGGCGACCTCAAGATTCTGCGCAAAGCGATTCCGGTGCGCACTCTTCAGACGACGGACACGGCATGGGAGGTCTCTTTAAAGACCTCGGTCGAGATGTATACTATATGGGAAATGACCGGGGTAATGGATTCTTTGCAGATCGTCGATGAAAACCTATTCGACGTGATCGAGGATTTCATTGACGAAAAGCGTGAAGACTATAACGATTGGCTAGAGGCTCAGGAGGATCAGAAGAAGGACTGAGCATCATTGCCGGCCCGTGACTTTTGGTCTTAATGTCTGGAAAGACAATACCGTTGTAAAGGAGGTACCTTATGAAACCGACCGAACAAAGTCCTGGTAACCATAACGCATCGGCGCAGGGCGCAGGAGCGGGGACCATGAAGCCCGGATTCCATAATACGGACGGCCAGGGTATCGCTGGCCACGGGTCGTTTTTCCAGCAGTCCAACCTATCGAATGCCGATGCCGCCAAGGCGACCGAGTGGGTGCGCAAGCAGGTGGACAGACGGACCGTCGACTTGGGCGACCGCATGGATGATATCCGCGATCACATGTGGGAGTTGGAGAAGGATGGGCAGATCATCGTCCACCGCATCAGCGACGATCACGAACCCAAACTCGTTAAGACGCTGTTCGGCTGGGATAAGAAGATCCCCACGAAGCAGCTCTGGCATCACAAGTCTTGCGGTCAATGCGGAAATATCCCAGGTTATCCCACCTCGCTG
>JAJYPQ010000146.1 GCA_021795255.1 Pseudomonadota bacterium | reverse complement strand
GAGGGCGCCAGCGTCCGGGCTCTGTCCAAAAAGGGCCAGGGCTTCTACGCGGCGTGTGCTGTCGTAGACCTTGACCATACCGTACGCAAGCCCGGCATCGACGGCATCGGCGGGGTAAGAGGCCGCGAGCAAGTGACGCAGGCGCTCGACCAGAAAGTCGAAGACCGCATCGGGCGTGTCGGCTGCGAGGAGGCCCTGCGGGTATTGGGCGCAGGCATCGCGCACGAGGCGTGCGACCGGCAGATCCGAGTTCGGACGCTGCCCGATAAGCTCCAACAGTCGAAGCGTGCCGATGGCGGCGCGCCGCAACGCAAACGGATCTTTATCGCCTGTCGGGGCCAGACCGATCCCGAAGATACCGACCAGCGTATCGAGTTTGTCCGCCAGGGCGAGCGCCTGCCCGAGGTCGGTTTGGGGCAAATCGTCGCCTGCGAACCGGGGACGGTAATGTTCCGCTATGGCCTCGGCCACCGCGGCTGATTCCCCGTCATGACGGGCGTAGTGCCCACCCATGATGCCTTGGAGCTCCGGGAACTCGCCCACCATGCCCGTAAGCAAATCGGCCTTGCTGAGCCGCGCTGCGCGGTCGACCAGGGATTCGTCGCTCTGGGTGAGTCGGGCGATGCTGCGGGCAAGGGTACGAAGGCGCTCGACCTTGTCGGCAATGCTTCCCAAGCGTTGCTGAAAAACAACGGTACCCAGTCCTTCCGCATGGGCTTCCAGGCGCTTCTTGCCGTCGGTTTGCCAAAAGAAGCGCGCATCGGCGAAGCGTGCGGCCAGTACCCGTTCGTTGCCACGGCGCACGACAGCCTCGTCTGTGCTCTCGATGTTTGCGATCGTAATAAATTGCGGAAGTAATTGGCCGCTGCGCTCGAGCGGAAAGTATTTTTGATGGTCCTGCATCGCTGCCACCAGCGCCTCTCGCGGGACCTCGAGGAAGGCCTTATCGAAAGACCCTAAAACGGCCTGCGGCCACTCGACAAGCGACGTCACGAGGTCGAGAAGCGCCGGATCCATCAAAGCCTTGGCCTGTATGCCCGCAGCCAGGGTCTCGGCCTGCTCGCGGATCCGGGTTCTGCGTTCCTCAAAATCGGCCAACACGTATCCGTCTGCTTTCAATAGGCGGCAGTAGTCTTCCGCGGACGGGATCGCGATTTTTTGGGGCGCATGAAACCTATGTCCACGGGTCATGCGGCCCGCCGTGACCGCCAAGACGGGCACACGCAGTACACTTTGTCCGTGAACGAGAACCACCCAATGCACCGGACGCACGAATTCGGTCTCGGTATGACCCCAGCGCATGCGCCGGCCCATGGGCAAGCCGCACAGGACTTTATCGAGAAGGCCCGGCAGGACCGCTTTGAGTGCCTGACCTTTGCGCCGTTCCCGGTAACCCAAGAAGTCCCCGCGGTCTGTGGTCAGGGTCGTGAGCGCTGCGACTGAGACCTGAAGCGAGCGAGCAAAGCCTTGCGCGGCGGCCGTCGGAGAACCATCCTCGCCAAAGGCGGTACTCAAGGCGGGCCCCTTCCGTTCGACAAACTCGTCGACCTGCTGAGCCGCCACATCGCTTACCAGCACCGCCAGTCGGCGCGGGGCGGCAAAGCTTTGGCTCGTCGCGCTCTCGCTCGTAAGCCGCGCCTCTTTGAGGGCCGCAAGCAGATCGTATGCGAGCACGGCCCCAAGCTTACGCAACTCCTTGGGTGGGAGTTCCTCGGTTCCGATCTCTAGCAGTAATGGGCCAGTCTTTTTAGACATCGCGTTTTGGCATCCGAGGGAAACCTAGTTCTTCGCGCTTTTGATAGTAGTCCTGCGCCACCGCTCGCGCGAGTGCGCGAACGCGCCCGATAAAGCGGGCGCGTTCTGTGACGCTCAGGGCATGACGGGCGTCAAGCAGGTTAAACGTGTGCGAGGCGTGAAGGACGTGATCGTAGGCGGGTAAAGGAAGGTGGCGTTCGACCAGCCGGTTACACTCCGCCTCATACTGTTCGAAACGCGTGTGTAGGGCTGGTATGTCCGCCTCCTCGAAATTGAACTGAGACATCTCGACCTCGTTTTGGCGATAAATATCCCCGTACCGGACGCTTTCGTTCCAAGCGAGGTCATAAACGTTGTCGACCCCTTGGAGGTACATGGCGAGGCGTTCTAATCCGTACGTGATCTCGCCTGTCACGGGTCGGCACTCAAGGCCCCCGGCTTGTTGGAAATAGGTAAACTGTGTGACCTCCATGCCGTTTAGCCAAACCTCCCAGCCGAGCCCCCAGGCGCCGAGTGTGGGGGATTCCCAATTATCCTCGACAAACCGCACGTCGTTTTTCAAAAGATCAATGCCAAGCGTTTTCAAAGACTTCAGGTATAAATCCTGGATATCGATGGGCGAGGGCTTGAGCGCCACCTGAAACTGGAAATAGCGCTGAAGGCGGTTAGGATTTTCCCCGTAGCGCCCGTCGGTCGGCCGGCGCGAGGACTGGACATAGGCCGTGCGCAAAGGCTCTGGCCCTATGCTGCCGAGAAAAGTAGCGGGGTGAAACGTGCCCGCGCCGACTTCTGTGTCATAGGGCTGTTCTATCACGCAGCCCTGCAAAGCCCAGTAGCTCTGCAGGGCCAAAATCAGTTTTTGGAACGTCACGTCGTGGCCCTTGAAAAGAGGATGCAAGCACACTTTCTGGCTTTTAATGGGGCATCGCAACAGCCGAAATAGCCGGTTCTTGGGCCCGCCAAAAAAAGCTGATGCGCGCAGGGCACTATAATGCGTGCGGGGGACCTTCGGCAATCGACGGCCGCTTCTTTCGTTCCGCGCCAGCCCCTGCTTTATGGGAACCCGGTGTTCCCTGGACTTCAAGGGTGCCCGGTGCCGTGGCCTGGCGCTTGCGGTCCGAGCCATGATGGCGCGGCATGTATCCGGCCAAGGTCAAGAGGCGCATGAGTTTCGCTGTCCGGGCGCGAAAATAGCGACTTCGGGTCGCGGGGTTGCTGCCGTCGGGGTCCGGAAGCGTGGCCGCGAGTTCGGCGGATTCACGCACCGTGAGCGCCGCGACCGGTTTCCCGAAATAGTAGCGGGAGGCAGCTGCTACCCCATACACCCCGCGACCCATTTCAGCGTCGTCTAGGTAGATCTCCAAAATTCGGTCCTTCGTCAGAAGATGGTCAAGGGCGATCGTCAGGAGCGCCTCGTTTCCTTTGCGAAAGAAGGTCCGCGAGGGGCTTAAAAACAGGTTTTTCGCCGTTTGCTGCGTGATCGTGCTGGCGCCGAACACGATCCGTCGGGCGCGCCAGTCGTAGCGTGCCGCCCATATTATGGAGCGCGGATCAAATCCGTCATTCTCGTAGAAGGTACCGTCTTCCCCGAGGACTGCGGCCGCGCGCAGGGCCGGTGGAATGGCCAACAGAGCGACCGGCTGCCAGCGCAAGGGCGGCCAACGCCGAACCGTGCGCTGACGGAGATAGGTGAGAATAAACCGGGATTTAGGTACCGGACCCCTTGTCAGATGGGACATACTGAACCAGCGGGCCGTGAGCATGCCAAGATCAAGGATAGCGGCCACGAGCACAACGGCAAGAAGCAGACGAAATAGGCGCATAGGTCTCGGACGGGTAAGCATTGCTCCGCCTGCGATATACTGAATCGGGTTCCCAAAGCGGGCCCAAGAATAAACGGAGAACGGCGGCGAGCCAAGGGTTTTATGAAAAACGGTAAGAGAAAGGCGGTTGTGTTGCTTTCGGGCGGTCTCGATTCGATGCTCGCGGCCCAGCTTATGCTGGATCAAGGGGTCCATGTCGAAGGCATCAATTTTTTTACCGGTTTTTGTGTCGAGGGCCACACCCATGCCGTACGCCAAGATCGTCAAAAGCGCAACTTGCGTAATAGCGCCTTGCATTCAGCGGAACAACTCGGCATCCGCCTCCATATCATTGACGTCATAGACGAGTATAAGGATGTCGTGCTGAATCCGCGCCATGGCTATGGCGCGCATCTTAATCCTTGCTTGGACTGTAAGGGCTTTATGGTGGGCAAGGCCCGCGTCTGGATGGAGCAAAATGGCTTCGATTTCATCGTCACTGGAGAGGTTCTCGGGCAGCGCCCCATGTCACAGCGGCGCGATACGTTTCCTGTCATCGCTCGCGAATCGGGTGCTGCCGATCGTCTTTTGCGACCGCTCTGTGCTCAGCTCCTACCCGAGACTTTGCCGGAACGGGAGGGTTGGGTGGATCGCCAGCGCCTACTCGGTCTCAGTGGTCGTAATCGTAAGCCCCAAATCGCCTTGGCCACGACTTACGGCTTTGACTATGCTCAGCCGGCCGGGGGCTGCTGTTTTTTGACCGACGAAAATTATGCTCATAAGCTTAAGGATCTCTGGCAAAGTCGCGGCGAGCGCCGCTATGATTTCGATGATATTATGCTTCTCAAGATAGGCCGCCATCTGCGGCCGCGTCCGCACTTCAAGCTGATAGTGGGAAGGGAAGCGGGAGAAAATCGGTTTCTGGAGGGATATCGGAATCGATTTGTGCACATGTGGGCAATCGATCACAACGGGCCTCTTGTCCTTTTGCAGGGTGAGGCTGACGACGCGGACTTGGACCTGGCCGCATCCATAACCGCTCGGTTTGGGCAGGGCCGTGGTGCCCCCAAGGTTCGAGTAGCGGTGGGCCAGCCCGGAGGCGCCTTGGCGGAGCGTGACGTCAAGCCTCTTCCCGCCCACGCCTTGGCTGCCGAATGGTATTTATGATGCCGCACCTCGACGCTCGTTATTTATTGTGCCCGATGCCCGTCATCCGCGTAAGCGCTTGCATAGCCGACCTGTCGACAGGTGATGTGTTGACGGTGCGATGCACCGACCGGGGAGCGCTGAACGACGTGCCTGCGTGGTGTCGTTTGGAGGGCCACGACGTGTTACAGGCATCGACTGATTCCTCAGGCGATGTCTTCCTTACTATCCGGGTGCGTAAGTGACGGCTACGCGGACAGACGGTTATCGCAACGCCACGGGGGGCGTCAGTTCTCAAAGGGCAGTTTTTAACGGCCTTCTCGTGAACGTGTGTTTGGCGACAGGGCAGCTCGCGATCGGGGTTCTTGGCCGCTCAGCCGCTCTTGTCGCAGACGGTTTTCATACCCTGGCGGACCTATTGAGCGACAGCCTCGTGTTGGTGGCGGCGCGGTTTGGAACCAAGGGCGCCGACGAAGACCACCCTTACGGCCATGCACGCATCGAGACTGCCGGGACCTTTGGGCTTAGCCTGGTGCTTATTGGGACCGGGATCGGGATCGCTTTACACGCGGCGAGCGCGCTTAGTGCCCCGCACAAGCTCGCAAGACCGGATCTTTTTGCCCTGGCTATGGCGTGCGCCGCCATCGCGGTCAAAGAAGGCCTTTTCCGCTATATGCGCAGCACTGCCAATCGCCTCCACTCCCAGCTTTTGCACGCCAACGCGTGGCACTATCGAACGGATGTCTTTTCGTCGACCATCGTCGCGGTAGGAATCGCGGGAAGCATGCTTGGTATTCGGGATCTGGACACGATAGCCGCGATAGGCGTGGCAATCCTTATCGTGCGCATGGGGGCAAGTCTTGCCTGGCAGGCACTACGCGAGCTTGTCGACACCGGGCTTGAGACCGAGAAGCTCGAGCGCATCCGGCGTGTGATTATGTCGATAGATGGTGTGCGCACTCTTCATCTTTTGCGTACCCGCCGAGCCGGGGGGCTTGCCTTCGCCGATGTCCACATCCTTGTCGATCAAGGCGTGAGCGTATCGGAGGGACATCAGATCAGCGAAATGGTACGAATAGCGCTCATGCGCCAAGTCGAAAATATGGCCGATGTCCTCGTGCACATCGATCCGGAAGACGACGAGCGCGCGGCTACCAATGCCCGCTTGCCGCTGCGCTCCGAGATTATGGCGCGGCTTGATCGCTACTTTGCCGGGATTGAGGCCGCCAAGGCGATTGAGTCCGTGGTTCTCCACTATCTGGGCGGTAAGGTCTCCGTAGAGATTCGTTTGTCGCTCGACTTGGCGCCCACCCCGACGGCTGCCCGTACCCTACAGAAGCGTTTTGCCGATGCCGTGGTTCATGATCCGCAAATCGCCGCGGTCGACGTATGTTTTCGTTAGCTGCGCCATGACGGTGCGTTAATGCACCATATTAGGGCAGGTAGAATGACGGGCACGCCTCAAGACTGCGATTCCCGGCGTTTTCTCGCTGGCATATTTCGTGCAAAATAGCCGCCTCAGGCGTAGCCGTAAGCCCGTCGCCCCCTTATCACCCCTAGAGTTAGGAGAAAGGCATGTCCGCTAATGTATTGAAGATGATCAAGGATAACGACGTGAAATTCGTCGATTTTCGATTTACCGACACCAAAGGAAAGGAACAGCACGTCTCGGTGCCCTCGCACACGGTAGACGAGAAGCTTTTTGAAGATGGAAAGATGTTTGACGGGTCGTCCATTGCTGGATGGAAGGCCATCAACGAGTCCGACATGGTGCTGATGCCCGATGCCGATACCGCTGTTCTCGACCCTTTCACGGAGGAGCCCACCTTACTGTTGCGATGCGATGTGCTTGAGCCTCTTACGATGAAGGGCTATGAGCGCGATCCGCGATCCATCGCCAAGCGCGCCGAGGCCTATCTTAAGACTACCGGCATCGCCGATACCGCTTATTTCGGGCCGGAACCCGAGTTCTTCATCTTCGACGACGTGCGTTGGGGTGCGGACATGGCCGGATCGTTTTGCCGCATCGACTCGGAAGAGGCCAGCTGGAACTCCGCCAAGGAGTATGACGGCGGCAATATGGGGCATCGCCCCGGCGTCAAGGGTGGATATTTTCCGGTTCCGCCCGTCGACTCGTCCCAGGATATTCGCAGTGCCATGGTCTTGGCGATGACGGAGATGGGGCTTGTCGTGGAGGCTCATCATCACGAGGTCGCGACCGCCAATCAGAACGAAATCGCTACCCAGTTCGCCACCCTGGTCCGAAAGGCCGACGAGATTCAGATTCTCAAGTACTGCGTGCACAACGTTGCGCGAAACCATGGTAAAACCGCCACGTTCATGCCAAAGCCGATCGTGGGCGACAACGGCTCGGGCATGCATTGCCACCAGTCTCTGGCCAAGGGCGGAAAGAACCTCTTCGCGGGCGACGGCTACGCGGGCCTGAGCGAACTGGCCCTGTTCTACATTGGCGGCATCATCAAGCATGCGCGTGCTTTGAACGCCATTACTAACCCGCTCACTAATAGCTATAAGCGCTTGGTGCCGGGGTTCGAGGCCCCAGTCATGCTCGCTTACTCCGCTCGCAACCGTTCGGCGTCGATCCGCATCCCATATGTGCCGAACCCTAAGGGTCGGCGAATCGAGGTTCGTTTTCCCGATCCGGGCTCCAATCCCTATTTAGCCTTTTCCGCTATGGTCATGGCGGGTCTTGACGGCATCGCGAACAAGATTCACCCGGGCGAGGCGACCGACCACGACCTCTACGAGCTCACGCCCAAGGAGGCGCGGAAGATCCCGACTGTTTGTCACTCTCTTGATATGGCGCTTGAGGCCTTGGATAAGGACCGCAAATTCCTCACGGCCGGTGGCGTCTTCACCGATGATCTGATAGACGCCTACATTGCCCTGAAGATGCAGGATGTGACTCGGCTGCGCATGACTACGCATCCCATCGAGTTCGATATGTACTACAGCCTGTAAGCTATGTGTTGGACGGCCGAGCTCTAACGGCCAAAGACCCGGATGCCAGACGGACTCCGGGTCTTTTTATTTCCGGGTAGGGTTGTCGAGGCAAGGAGCGTTCCTTTCCGTTTGTCTAAAGATCGACTTTCGCAGGCCGATACATTCACCAACACAAGGTAATACTCGGCTAAATTGGAAATATCTTAAAGATCTTGGTATCCATTTCCTATCGGGATTTTTCAGCGTCTAGGACGACACAACGCGAATCCCAGCGAGCTCATAGGCGCATTACCGCTGTCCTCTGTGGTAACAGCTGCAGATCAATCACAACTTGTCAATATATTTTCACGATGCGCCCGCTACACCCATAGAGTAATGGAAATGTCCCATAGCCGTCCGCCCTAGGACCGATCTTCTCGAAAGCCCTAAAAGTCCATAATCCCGACTCGCCAAAGTGGCGATCACATAAACGGACGAGGTATCTATGAACCGTAACCAAGTTGATGAGTTGCTGTGCGAAGCCATTGAGACGGAGCGTGGGGGTATAAAGATTTACGAGACCGCGCTGAGCTGCGCCCAAAATGCCGACCTGCGTAAGGAGTGGGAAAAGTATCTTACAGAAACTCGCAAGCACGAGAAGATACTGAAGGATATATGCACCGAGTTCGGTGTCAACGCCGAGCGCGACACGAGTGGCAGAAAAATCGTCCGGA
>JAJYPQ010000145.1 GCA_021795255.1 Pseudomonadota bacterium | reverse complement strand
GATCGGCATCGTCCTGCCGGGGCTTATTGTCGTGCTGTTCCTATTGATCGAACGCGAGACCATCCGCTGGCGCCACTTCCTCCTCGCCTGGGGGGTATTTTTCATCATTGCCCTGCCGTGGCACGTCTGGATGACCTTGCATGTACCGGGATTCTTTGACCGCTACATCATCCAAGAACACTTCGACCGGTTTCTGGGTACCCTCAAGCCCATGGACTATAGAAGGCCGCCTTTTTACTACAATTTCGAGCATATTCTGCTTGGGATATTCCCGTGGACGCCGTTTCTGATAGAGGCCTTCATCCGGCGTCGTCCCTACGACCGGCTGGATCGCTTCCTGCTTCTTTGGGCTGGGGTCTATCTCGTGTTCTTTACGATCTCCAAGACCTCGTCTTCGTACTACATGCTCCCGGCCTTTCCCGCTCTGGCGCTTTTTATCGGCCGGGCCTTACCCGATCTCAAGAAGCGCTCCTTGCCGTGGCTGCTGGCGGGGTTTGCTTTGCTGTGTGTGGCTATAGGCGTTGTGGGCCTACACATCTCCCACCCCTTCATGCGTCCCTATCTCGTCGCTCTCTCCTTGATATACCTTACGTTCTTTTTAGTCGCCCTTCAGGGACACAGGCCGCATTTCGGGCGCCTTTTGGCCGGTGCGGCGATTGGCTCACTTGCGAGCTTTATCGCACTCTATTTGGTGTTTTCGATAGCGCACCCCAACCGCTACGCGTCCAAGGACTTGGCGATCGCACTCCTACCCCATCTCACGCCCCATTCCTATGTCTTCGTGGCGCAGCGCTACGAAGACCTATCATCTTTTGATTTTTACTTACATAGAAAGATCTATGTCTTTGATCCGCGCCAGGGGGATCTCTATTACGGGATCCGCCACAACCCGAAGAAGAAGACCCTGATTAGCGGGCCGGCGCTCGTCGATCTCGTGCGGCATCACAGGGTTTTTATCGTAGGTCCCGTGTCTCTAGAACATTCCTGGAATCGCTACGGGGCCTTTCACGTGGTCGCGGACAATGGCCAGGATGTGGCGGTCGAAAATAGCCCGGACTTAAGTCGGAGGGCACAGCGCACACAACCACGATAGAGTGGGAACCGTCGCAGGATGCGTTACACCATCACGGACGATGGCGAGGCCTCTATCTGAAAAGATAGGGGCCTTTTTATGGGCCCTCGTAGCGCCAATGACGCAAGGCCGACAATAACGGAAAGTAGAGTGCAAGCTCCACCGGTCGGGGATCCAGTGCGGTAAAGAAACGGGCGTAGTTCGTCAGTTGTTCACGATACCGGCCCTGCTCCTGGTCCAAAAAGGCGACGTTGTCGGAGCCCTCGTGGCGGCTCGTTTTGTAATCGATGATCCAGCGCACCCCGTCTGTATCCACAAAGGTCCGATCGACGCGGACTGTGGTCACGCGGTCCTCCCCGAGAGCGCTGAGAGCGCACTCGCTCGCCGCCTCGCCGTGCGGCCCGAGCAACCACCGACCCTCCGGATCAATGAGCGTAAGCCTCAGGGCCTCCAAGACATGATGGTGGGCCTCGTCCCAATCACTTCCCTGCAGGCCGTAGGCGCGCAAAAGCGACTCGGCCCGCGCTTTGAGGGCGTCCGGGACGACCCCGGGCGGCGGCAAACTGTGATGAGTCAATTCGGCCAAAAGCTTATGGACGACGATACCCACGGTGCGGATACAGCTGCCGGCCCAATCGAACACCACCGGCCCCTCCGGCACCACCAAAACGGGATCCCAGCCCACGGCGGGCACAAGGTCCCTCTCAGACCAAGCCGCCTGGGGCAATCGGCGGGCGGGCCTTGCTACGGCCTCGGGAGTCGACTGAGACCCTGGTGCGCAAAGGCGCGGGCTTTCGAATGCGGCTTCGATCACCGGCCAGAGGACGCGCAACAAGCCGCGTGGACGCGCGATCCCTTCTTTCCGGGCGCTGTGACCCACGAGATGCAGACTCGCCCGGGCGCGCGTGCAAGCGACGTACAAGAGCCGGCCCCACTCATGCCGGCGCTTGCGTGTGAGGCTCGCCCATAGCGACTCGTAGAGGGCGTCTGTGTCCTCACCATCGGCCTTCAAGGGGGCTAATAACAGATCCGGTCCGCGTGGTCCTGGCGCCTCCAGGGCCAATAACAAGGGTCGGTGATCGGTAGCTGTATCGCGCCCAAGGCCGGGGCAAATCACGATATCAAACTCAAGCCCCTTGGCCTTATGGATAGTCAAAATCTGGAGATCATCGGCGTTAGGATCCGGTGGCGCATAGAGACTTTCCAAACGCTCCCGCAGACCCCAGAGAGAGACCTCGGCCGCACGCTCAAGCTCGGCCAAGACCTGAAAAAAGAGCTCCGCCTCCTCCAATTCGCTCTCAGTGTCGAGAACGGCGGGTCCCCCGAGCGCGATCCAAGCCGCCTCCACTCGCGCAACAAGAGGGCCCTGCGCGCGAGTTACGCACGATGCCGTCCATACTTGGCGAAACCGCAGCGCCCGTAGCCGCCCTTCGGCACTCAAAAGCACAAGCCGCGCCTCGTCTTCTAAGAGCTCCCTTACATCGCGGTCATCGCCCTCACAGAGCGCGGACAGATCCGCGACGTCAAGCCCGCACCACGGGGCCCTAAGACAACTGAGAACACTAAGCCGCGCCCCGGGCCACACCAGGGTTTCGGTCAGCGCCAAAAGGTCGGAGATCACAGCGCGGCCCGCCAAGCTATACAGATCAACCGCCGAGAATCGCAGACCGGCCTTTCGCAAAACCTCGGCAATGGCATGCCCGTGGGCTCGCGAGCGCACCAGGATCGCGATCCGCGAACCCGTGTCTTCGGCGCGAATCCGCCCTACCAGGTCGGCCACATACTGGGCCTCGGCGGCGAGATCGACGTCATCTAGCGCATGCACATGGAGCGTGCCGCCCGGGCCCTTGACGGCGGTCGCCGCCACATGCGGGACAGCGCCTTCCTGCGGATCAGAGCGCGCCGGTAGGATCGCGCCAAAGCAGGCGTTCACCCAGTCCACTAAGCGGTCTTGGGAGCGGAAGTTGGCGGTCAATGTGAGCGCCTTAAGCGGCCAGCCCGCCAAGCCCTCCTGAACCACGCGCAAAAATAGGCTCACCTCGGCCTTGCGGAAACTGTAGATCGACTGCATCGGGTCGCCGACTACAAAAAGGCTACGATCCTCGCCTTGCACCCATTCGGCTGTGAGCCGCTCCAAGAGCCGATATTGAAGGACCGAGGTATCTTGAAACTCGTCGACCAGGATATGGCGGAGACAATGATCAAGACGCAGCGCGCCGTCCCCTGGCTCGTCGCCCGATCCCAGCGTTTGGAGTGCGCGTAAAGCGACCTCGGTAAAATCCCAGGTCTGACGGCGCGCAAACACCAGCAAGAGCTCGGCCGATGCCTGCGGCAAGATGCGCACGAGTGCTGCCAGGCGCTGCCATTGATCCTCGCTATAGACGCAGGGACCCCAGCCCCTGAGCTGCCTCAAGGCCTCGGCCAGTTCGGGCAAGGTCTCAAGCTCGGCACAGAACGTGGCGACCGGACCGAGTTCCGGCGGCCAGCCCGACAAGCGCTTACGAAAGTCGCCTTTTACGGTCAGGAGCCGGGTGGCCAGTTCCTGCCAGCGGGAGAGTGTCTGGGCATCGTGCCCGCCTAAGGCGGCACTGTGCCATGAGGAGTCGCCAGTGGCGGCCTCAAGATAAGAACACGCCTGGATCAAGATCCCATCAGGGCAGGCCCGACGAACACGCTCCAGGGTGTTCAAGCCTTGCGTCAAAAACGCGGCCTCGAGCACTCGCCGCGACTCCACAGGGTCCGGCCCCACACTCCCGAGCACGATAGGCAGCCACTGCTCGCGGCGCCCCAAAAGCTCGCTCACAAGCGTCAAAAACTTATTGATATCGTTCTGAAGCGCGGGCAGGAGATCGGCCACGGCATGACCAATCTCAGAGTCCTGACCCAAGTGCTCAAAGGTCGCCAGCGCCGCTTCGGCATAAAGGGCCTTAGGGGCATCCGTCACCTCGAAAGCGACACCAGCCCCGGCGGCCGCCGGCCACTGCTTCACGAGGTCGGCGCATAAGGCATCAAAGGTCTGGATGCGTAAACGGCTCGGGCAGGTCTCGAGCCGCCAACCGCACGCCTGCGCGTGGCGCGCGGCGCGCTCGGCCACTATCCGGGTGGTCGCTGCGGGGCCTTCTCCCGCTCCCGGCGAGCCCTCGTCGACCGCGACTAGGGCGTCTAGCACCCGGGTGCGCATCTCGTCTGCGGCCTTGCGAGTAAACGTTAAAGCGACAACCTCCTCGGGGGTCTCGACGCGCGCCAAAAGGGCCAGATAGCGTTGAATCAAAAGCGTCGTCTTACCCGATCCGGCCGGCGCCTGCACGACAAACGAGCCCGTCGGGTCGATAGCCTGCAGGCGGGCCTCGCTGTCCACAATCGTCATAACCGACCCTCGCGCACCCGGCACAGACTTTCGCGTCCACAATAGTCACAGGCCGAGGCTTGCGGATCGACGCGCACGGCGCCCGAGACGAATTCGTCAGCCAGGCGCAAAAGCGTGGCGCGCCAAGCCGCGGACTTCTGTTCCCAGTCCGGGACCTCGGTCGCGCCTGGCAAGAGCGCCTCCTCGGATACCCATGCCTTGTAAGCGGCTCCTTGCGCCGAGAGTGCGGCGTACGCGATTCCCGCCACCAGGGGCCCTTCGGCCACCGCATAGAAAAAGAGCTGCGGATGCAAGGGCTGAACGGCATCGAGATCAAGCGTCGGCACGACCCCGGTTTTATAATCGATCAGAATCCATTGGCCATTGACCTCGTCTATCCGGTCGACGCGCCCATGCGCCAACAAAGGTCCACAGGGAAAGACCACGTCCTTTTCGCAAGCGCGCACCGCAAACGGCGGCCGCTTCGCCTCAAGCGTCAGAAAGTCGCTGAGCAGCTTTTGGTAACGCCGCACCTCCAGGGCCACGAAGACCGCGGGAAACGGCTCGTAATCGGCATGCGCCTGAGCCAAGGCGTAATGGATGGCGTCCGCCACCTGTCGGTCCCGGTCTTCCGGGGTGAGATCCGCCAGGCGGGCGTGGTCTGGGATGGCGCGAAAGATCCGCTCCAAGGCCGCGTGTAAAACCGCCCCCCTGACGGCCGGCGCCAAGCCATAGGAAGGGGCGGACAGGGGATCGGCACGCCACCGATACTGCGCTGCGGCCTTGAACGAACAGCCGGCTTGGGCGGCAAAAAGTCCGACGCCGTAGCCGCGCTCGCGCAACGCCCGCACCGGCGCGCAGGGCTGCGGTATATCCTCTAAGGGCATGCGCGTGGCGAAGATCTGGTGGGCACGGCGGGCAAAGAGCGGCGCCTCTGTCATCCGCGGCCCTAGGCGCTCCAGGATCGCGCTTGGACGCAACACCTCTAGACCGTCGTGCCGGGCACTACTGACAGTCACCTCGGGCGCGGCTGTGAGAAACGCCTGCGTCAAGCCCTCGGCATAGCGCACATCGTCCTCGAAATGGGCATGTGGCAAATGATGGGTACGCTGGAAGCCGATCGGCAGCAAGGGGTGGGGGGCGCGCGGCGCCGGCCACGCGCGATCATGCAGATTGAGTACCCAGAGCCCGTCGAAGGTGAGACCGATTGCCTCAAGCGGCCCCAAGATCTGAATCCGGGTCTCAGCCTCACTCCCCTGAAAAGCGCGCGCGGACAGCGCCTCTTCAACTACCCCAAGGACCTGATCGTAGGTCATGGGCGGCGCCACCGCATCAAGCCCGGCCACTGCCTCCAAAACCTCGTGCAAAGCCGCGACCGCCTCATAGTCCCGGGAACCCGCGCGTCCCGGCCAGCCGAGTTCGCCCAAGGCCGCCATCATGTGCCCCGCCCAGACACTGGCCCGCGCCCGCGTAGGCCACGTCACGCGCGTGCCGGCAAGACGCGCCCAGAGGCGCGCCGCGACCGGTGCCTTGTGCAGGCCTGCGGTAGCCGCGAGATCCGCGCCGCCCCAAGGCCTGGCCGAAGCAAGAAGATCACACGCCGCCCGGGCCCGCGCGCCATCTTCGCTGGCGCCACCTGCGACAAACGGCGACTGCATGAGCGAGGCCGCGTCCACAGATTCCAAGGGGCTATTCATGATACGAAAAACCCGCAGGGCCGCGGCCACGACTGGGGCCTCGGTCAAAGGCGGCGCCCAGGAGACGCCGTAGGGGCTGGCGCCGAGACCGCCTGCTATCTCTTCGGCCAGCCGCATCAAGGGCCCGCGCTGGCGCTCAAGATCAGGAACGACGAGCGCGTAGCGCCCGGCCGGGTTTTGCGTAATCCGGTCCTGAGCCCATAAGAGCGCGGCAATCCTTTCCTGCTCTACCGAAGGAAAGACCAGGGCCTGCGTCGCGCCCGCGATATCGGGAAGCCTCAGGACCTCGCACACCACGCCGACCCGCTCTAAAGCCCCCTTCACCTCTGACTGAATCGGGGTCAGGCGCTCGAACCCGGCCCACACCAACGGGGCCTTAGGCGCCCACACGCCCTCTTGCAGGGCGGCTACCAACCGCACGCCATCGCGCGCCCCATCCTCGCGTTGCAAACCCCGCAACCGTTCCGTGAAGGCCCGCGCCAAAGACAGGAAGACCTCGGTCTCCGGGCTTCCGTTTCCGGGGGGCAGGGGTAGGTTGTGGTCTGCGAGCAGGCGCCAAGCACTCGCGGCCAGATCACCAAAGGCGAAATCACGACACAAAAACCCGGGGTCCTGCCCGCGCACCAGATCGGCCCACAACCAGCGTTCCTGGGTACTGGACAAGGGCGCCGAGCGGGTCGCTTGGGCCGCGCGTACGGCATCAGCGGTACGGACAATAAAAGCCGACCACGGCAGGATGTCGGGTGACTCCCAGACCATTTGCCCTCGGGCCCGCTGAGCTTGACCCCATTGGAGCGCGATCTGGCGGGCCAGGCGATTGTTGGCCGTCACGACCGTAGCGCCGGCCGTCAGTGCCGCCGAGAGCCGGGCCTCAGAATCGTTCGTGAATTCGCCTGCGGTTTTAAGTACCATAGCCCCCCACTATGACCATACGCACCCGTTTTGCCCCAAGCCCCACAGGCTATCTCCATATCGGTGGCGCGCGTACCGCGCTGTATTCGTGGCTCTATGCAAGGCGCCATGAAGGCCAATTCATTTTGCGCATAGAAGATACCGACCTTGAGCGCTCAAGCCCCGAATCCGTGACCGCCATTCTTGAGGGCATGGCCTTCTTGAATTTGGACTATGACGAGGGCCCATTCTACCAAACTCAGCGCTTCGACCGTTATCGCGCGGTTCTCGCCGAACTCGTAGCCCAAGGCCACGCCTATTACTGCACCTGTACCAAAGAGGAACTCGAAGAACGACGGGCCGCGCAACTCGCGCGCAAGGAAAAACCGCGCTACGACCGGCGCTGTCGCGAAAGCCAGCACCCGGCAACAGCCCAGGCCGTCATTCGCTTCAAAAACCCCCTGCATGGGGAAGTCGTGGTGAACGATGCCGTCAAGGGCTCGGTGGTCTTTCGGAACGATGAACTAGACGACCTCATTATTGCCCGTAGCGACGGGACGCCGACCTACAATTTTACCGTGGTCGTAGACGATATGGACATGCGCATCACCCATGTCATCCGCGGCGACGACCACCTCAACAACACCCCGCGCCAGATCAATATGCTGCGCGCCCTCGACGCCACACCCCCGAGCTACGCCCATATCCCGATGATCCTCGGGGAAGACGGGGCGCGACTTTCCAAGCGTCACGGGGCGGTCAGCGTCATGCAATATCGTGACGACGGCATTCTTCCCGAGGCGCTCATAAACTATCTCGTACGTCTGGGCTGGGCCCATGGCGATCAAGAGATCTTCTCGCGCGCGGAGATGGTAGCCTTGTTTGACATCAAAGACGTCCATAGCGCGGCGGCGGCACTCAACCCAAAGAAGCTCTTGTGGCTAAACCAGCATTACCTAAAAACCCTAGCCGTGGCCGATATCGCTGAACGCCTGCGACCCTTCCTTGTGGATCGCGGGGCGCAGCTCGCGACAGAACCCGCGCTGATCGACGTCGTGAGCGCCCAGCGCGAGCGCGCCAAGACCTTGGTCGAAATGGCCGACTTAAGCCTCTTCTTTTACCAGGATTCGATCGCGATCATAGACGCGAAGAATCAGGCGGCCTTGGCTGCGGCCCCGCGACCCGCCCTCGTGGCGCTCGCTGAGGCCCTAAAGGCCCTGCCCGAGTGGACAAAGGAGGCGATTCATACTGCCATCGAGGCGATCAGTACCGCTCACGGCTTAAGCTTTGGCAAATTGGCGCAACCTTTACGCATTGCCATGACCGGCACCGGCATCTCGCCGCCGATCGACGTCACCTGCCAACTCCTCGGGCGTG
>JAJYPQ010000144.1 GCA_021795255.1 Pseudomonadota bacterium | reverse complement strand
CAAACGAAGATAGAGGCGCCCTCCACCTGTGCCGTAACCATTCTTTGCCTCGAACCAAAGGTTCAAGTGGGACACGTCCAGGTGCATCAGGCTTTCCGTTCGAGACGGACATGCACAACAGCACCCACGATCGCAGTTCCCGAGGCAAGAGTTATAGGTTCAAGGGACACGGAACGGTTACGAACACCGCAGGGGGCGCCAAACCCGCAAACGACCCGCCGTCAAGACGGTCGCTCCTTAACTCTTCTCGAATTCCTCTCGCAAAACCGAATCGACCCGGTCCGCGAGCGCTTGAATCCGCTTACTCCAGTCTTGCGAAACGCTCGTCGATTGCTCACGCAACCGTAAAAGCTCATAGGCCATATTCAGAGCCGCCATCACTGCGTTGCGCTCGACCGTTACGGGCCTTCCGGCACGCTGCCCCTCTTGCATCCGGGCATCCACATAACGCGCAGCCTCGCTCAAGGCTGCGCATTCATCCTCGGGACAGGAAACCGCGAATTCCTTACCCAGGACCGAGATATGGATGGTCTGCTTGGCGGCCGCCATCATCGGCCCTCGCGGGCCATGGCCGTCACACGGCCGATCATCTCTTCTACGCGCGTACGCGCGGTCCGCGTCCGCTCGTTCAGTTGCACATATTCCGCCGACAGGGCGTGATGGCGCGCACGCCACAGCGCGTTATCTTCCTGAAGCCGCCGGCACAACGCGACCAAATCCTCCACGCGACGCTCCAATCTCGCTAGCGCATCTGTGTCAGAAGCTGATTCGCCGCTCATGAAACCACTATAGAACTCGGGGGCGCCGTGGTCAACGTCCGTCCTCCGGGGCTTGTAAGACGGTGTTGACCTGGCCCTCATCAAGCGCTGAGGTACAATAGGCTCATGACCTACGATCTCTCTTTTGACACGACAGCCTCGACCTTGGAGGCGGCTGGGATCGCCCTTGGTCCCTCAGAGGCTCATGGCATGATGACGGGCCTTGTTTGCGCGGGGGACGCCGATGACGAGTCCGCTTTCTCGGTGCTTGGCGATCCCGGTGATTTTCCCGAGCTTGGAGACTACGTTGATGCGGTCCGTACCCAATTGACCCAAGGCCTAGCAAGCGCTGAACTTGACTTCACGCCGCTTCTACCGGGCGACAACCAATCGGCGGCACAACAGAGCCGGGCCCTGACCCGATGGTGCAACGGCTTTATCGCGGGCTACTATTTCCGCGGCGATGACCATCTCGAGGACCGCTCGGAGGCCGTGCGCGAGGCCCTCGAGGATATTACTGCCCTAGCGGACGCAAGCGGAACCGTGAACGAGGCGGACTTGAGCGAGATCGTGGAGTATTTGCGCGTGGCCGTCCAATTGATCTACGAAGAGACGATCGATAAAGCCTAGCGTGCCGGACTCCCCCGGGAGCCGACATCGGGCATAATGAGGAATATGGACAAAAATCAATTCAAACGACGCCGGACGGAATTCATGGCGCTCATGGGAGAGGGGGTCGCAATCATCCCCACGGCGCCGATTCGCAACCGCAATAACGACGTCGACTATATTTTTAGGCCCGACAGCGACTTTTACTACCTGACGCATTTTCCCGAACCCGAGGCCGTCGCCGTTTTCGTTCCCGGTCGCGCCCAGGGGGAATTTTTGCTTTTTTGTCGGGAGCGCAACCCGGAAAAAGAACAATGGCAGGGGCGCCGCGCGGGCCAAGAGGGCGCGGTCGCAAGCTACGGCGCCGACGATGCCTTTCCGATAGACGATATTGACGACATCCTTCCGGGCCTCCTCGAAAACCGGCGGCGCGTTTTCTACAGTATGGGCCGCCATCCTGAATTCGACGGAGCAGTGATGGATTGGGTTAACGAGGTGCGCGGTAAGGCGCGTTCGGGAGTAGTCGCCCCCGGAGAGTTTATAGACCCGAACCACCTGCTACACGAAATGCGCCTGATCAAGCGGGCGGAGGAAATCGCACTCATGCGGCGCGCCGCGACCGTTGGAGGCGAGGGTCATCTGCGCGCTATCCGAGCCTGCGCGCCCGGACTCCACGAATACGAATTGGAGGCCGAACTCCTCTACGCCTTCCGCAAAGGCGGCTCCGAATACCCCTCTTATCCGCCGATCGTGGCCAGCGGCGCCAACGCCTGCATCCTGCATTACACAGAAAACAACGCGGTCCTCAAAGACGGGGCTCTTGTGCTTATCGACGCCGGCTGCGAAATCGACGGTTACGCATCGGATATCACAAGAACCTTCCCGGTGGGCCCACGTTTTAGCCCCGCACAGCGCGACCTCTATAACCTCGTCCTGGCCGCCCACGGCGCAGCCCTGGAAAAAGTGGGCCCGGGCGAGGAATGGCCGAGCGCCCATCAGGCCGCCGTCCGCGTCCTAACCCAAGGCTTGGTCGACCTGAAACTTCTCCAGGGTACGGTCGACGGGCTGATCGAAAGCGGAGACTACAAGCGATTCTACATGCACAGGACCGGCCACTGGCTTGGGCTTGATGTCCATGACGTAGGTGACTATCGGGTGGGCGATAAGCCGCGGGTCCTGGAGCCCGGGATGGTCACGACGGTCGAACCCGGACTTTACATCACGGCCGCCGACGATGTGCCACGGGGCTTTCATAATGTCGGGATCCGCATCGAAGACGATGTTCTTGTAACCAAGACCGGCTACGAGATCCTAAGCCACTCGGTCCCAAGACACGCCGACGATATCGAAGCCCTGCGCGCGGAAGGCCTATGAGCCGAGAGACCTACGACATCGTCATCTGCGGTGGCGGCCTCGTGGGAACAAGCCTTGCCTTGAGTCTTGCGCATCTTCCGCTGACTATCTGCCTCATCGATCCCGCCCCCACCCCGCCGAAGCGAGCTAAGGACGACCGAACGTTCACTTTGGCACAAGGATCGAAACGGGCACTGACAAGCCTTGGCGTCTGGCCCTTGCTGCCGGAAAACAGCTTCCATCCGATCAGCGAGATCGAGGTGTCGGATCGGAGCGGAGGCTTCGGTCTCACCCACATCCGCGCCCCCGAGCTCGGCCTTGACGCCTTGGGGTTTGTGACTGAAAACGCCGCACTCCTTGCGGCCTTGTACGGCGCCCTTAAAGACACGTCGGTCGTCATCCGGACCGGGCGCTTTGCGAGTCTAGAAACCCGCGCGGATTCCGCGACCGTCACGTTCTCCGGGACCGATGGCCCAGAGCTGCTCTCTTGCCGTTTGCTCGTCGGGGCGGACGGCACCGACTCGGCGGTGCGCCGTGCGCTCGCTATCCCCGTTACCCATCACGCCTATGGTCGCGAGGCCTTGGTCGCCAATTGCCAAGTCTCCGCGCCCAAGCCGCGGACAGCCTTCGAACGCTTTACGCCCGAAGGACCGCTTGCGGCCCTCCCCTTGGGCGATGATCGCTATACCTTCGTGATAAGTTGCGCAAACGCCAAAGATTGGCAAGATCTCGACGAACCGCAATTTCTGGCCCGATTGGAGCAGGCTTTCGGGCAACGCCTCGGCCACTTCCACGCCTGCGGACGCCGCCTCCGCTTTCCGCTGATTCTCCAAAAGGCACCCTACCCCGCAGCGCCGCGCGCAGTCTTGGTCGGTAACGCCGCCCACACCCTACACCCGGTAGCAGGGCAAGGGTTCAACTTAGGATTGCGCGACGTGGCCGCGCTCGCGGATGCGATTGCGAAGGCCTGCCGACACCACGAAGACTTCGGCAGCCAAGCCTGCCTCGACCGCTACATCGTCGGACGGGCCCGCGACACGGCCAACACGATAGGGTTTACAGACGGCCTTGTACGGATTTTCAGTAACAAGATCGGTCCACTCGTGGTGGCCCGCAACCTGGCTCTGACCCTGGTCGACTGTCTCCCGATCGCTAAGCGCGCCTTGGCCGTACGCACCATGGGGCTCAAGGGCCCCTTGCCGAGTCTTCTGCGAGGAGTGAAGCCCTGATGCCTGCCGTGAACCAAAGCGATGTCATTATTGTAGGAGCCGGCGCGGTCGGGGCCGCCCTATGCCACGCGCTCGCCTTGCGCGGTCTTACGGTCGCTGTGGTGGATGCCGAGCGCGGGGCCTTAGGAAAGGCCGGGGTGCGGACCAGCGCACTCACCAACGCCTCCTGCCACTGGTTGGGAACGCAGGGGCTGTGGCCCTTGAGCGATCTCAAAACTGCCCCTCTACGGGCCTTGCAGGTCGTGAATAGTAGCGGGCACGGGCGCATTCGATTCGATAGCCTTGAGCTAGACCTTGAAAATCTCGGGGTGATCGTCAACCACGGCGGTTTGGAGGCCCTCTTGCGTGCCCGCGCACGCATAGCGCCGGGGGTGAAATGGCATGATGACAAGGCCCAACGGGTGACCATCCGGGAACGAACCGCGGAGATCGTGTTGGCCGGCGGCTCGGTGCTCCACGGATCTTTGCTCATCGCCGCAGACGGCGCGCAGTCGCAATTACGGGAACAACTGGGTGTGCCCGTGTGGCAGCATCATTACGGACAAACCGCGATCTGCGCCAACATCCAATTGGGACAAGCCCATCGCGACGTCGCTTGGCAGCGGTTTTTGCCAACTGGACCGCTCGCCTTGTTGCCCTTGCCAGAGCCCAGCCAATCCTCACTCATTTGGTCTACGACTACGCTCGAGGCCGAACGGCTACACAGCTTGTCGGACCAAGATTTCGGCGCGGCCCTGACCCAGGCATTTGGGCAAGAGCTCGGCGACCTTCAGCCCTTAAGCGCCCGCGCGCTTTTTCCGCTGGTAGCGACCCACGCCGAACACTATGTCGGGTCGCGCTTCGTGCTCGTCGGGGACGCCGCTCATCGCGTCCATCCCTTGGCTGGGCAAGGAGTCAACCTGGGGTTCGCTGATGCCCAGGTCCTCGCCGAAACCCTAGTGGGCCGTGATCGCGATGGCGACATCGGAAACCGGCGGCTCTTGCGTCGGTACGAACGGGCTCGTAAAGCGGCAAACCTCAGCATGTTGCTCGCAACCGACACCCTGAATCGCTTGTTCCGCCACGAGGGGGTTTGGATGAGGCAGATCCTTACCATGGGCCTAAACGTCACTGACACCCTGGGTCCGCTCAAGGCCTTTTTTATGAGTCAAGCCGGCGCCAAGCCGTGGACTTTCCCTCCTTAAGGGGCAAGGCCCGGGAGGCACGGCGTGACCCTCGGGGCGCAGGCGGGCGGTACGCAGAGGCCCTGAGCTGCCATAGCGGTTTTCATATTCGCTAGAAGATTGGCCCTCGGGCGTTGAGCTTCCCGCGATGGCAAACGGCGGTTGAGGCCAGTGTCTTGACCGCGATCAAGGCTCGTGCCGGCGAGACAAAGCGCGCATGACGTGCTCGGCGGCTTCTTGCTATGATCAATCGAGAATCAAACCGAACCCAAGGCTTCATGAGGAATCTGCCACGAACGGAGAGCGGACAATCGGCGAGGACAGAAGGCTCGGGGCTGTTGCCGGCCGCTTTGAGGACGCGGCCTTCCACACCACAACAGACGACCGGGGCCACATCACCGTGGTGCTTACCGGGAACTGGACCTTAAGGGGCATAGGGCGCCGTCATCAGGCCCTGAGCGCCGCTTTGCGTCCGTATGCGGTGCGCGATGCGCAGGCGTCCTGGGATTGCCGGGACGTGCAAAAGCTCGATAACGTGGGCGCGCTTATCCTGTGGCGTATTCATGGCTTTAGTCGACCCGCCGACGTCCAGGTGAGGACCGAACATAAGGCATTGTTCCAGCGTTGGGCGAAACGCCAAACGCCACCCGCGACAGGACGCAAAAAAAGGCCGGGCTTAGGCGAGACCCTGTTGTCGACCGAACGGGCCTTTATCTCCCACTTTCTTGGCTTTGCCACACTCCTTGGGGAAGTGCTGCTGGATATCGTAGGCCTTTTCCGGAATCCCGCTCGCACGCCCTGGAAAGATATTTCCGCCACCGTCTATGACGTCGGCGTCAGGGCCTTGGGCATTACCGCCTTGGTCGGGGCGCTGGTGGGCGTGGTCATGAGCTACCTCTCTGCCCTCGAACTGCGGACCTTCGGTGCCCAATCCTATATCGTCAATGTCCTCGGACTGAGCATCCTGCGCGAGCTTGGCCCGCTTTTGGCGGCTATCCTAGTGGCGGGACGTTCAGGGTCAGCGATGGCCGCGGAGCTGGGCGTCATGCGCTTGACCGAAGAATTAGACGCGCTGTCGGCCATGGGCGTCTCGCGCACGCTGCGGCTTGTGCTCCCCAAAATCGTGGCCTTGGGGCTTGGCCTGCCGCTCCTCATCATATGGACCGACGCGATCGCGCTTTTGGGTGGCATGGTAACCGCCCATATCGAACTTGGTATCAGCATGGCAAGTTTCATTCACGGCATTCCGGAAGCGGTACCCGTCATCAATTTGATCCTGGGCCTCGTCAAGGGCGTGGTCTTCGGTATCGTCATAGCGCTCATCGCCTGCCATTTTGGACTACGCATTAAGCCCAATACCCAGAGCTTGGCTACGGAAACCACGAATGCCGTTGTGAGCGCCATCACGGCTGTGATCTTTGTCGACGCCGTGTTTGCTATCGCCTTTCGCGGACTTGGCCTGCCCTGATGTCAGACCCCGTTATCGAGATGCGCCATGTATCGACATGGTTCGGACGCCAAGTGGTCCATGAGGACATCAACCTACAGGTCCGCGAGGGGCAAATCCTGGGGCTCGTGGGGGGATCCGGCAGCGGCAAAACCACGCTGGTACGCGAAATGATCGGCCTAGACCCACCAAGCGGTGGTACCGTCACCCTATTTGGGCGCCCCTTACAACAGACCCAGGGTGAAGAACTCGCACGCTTACGCCAGAGATGTGGCATCTTGTTCCAGGGCGGTGCCCTATTTAGCGCATTCACCGTCTTCGAGAACATCGCCTTTCCCCTTCAGGAATATCAGGGGATAGATCGCAGCCTGATAAGAGACCTTGTGTATATGAAACTGGCTATGGCCGGGCTCGAGGCCAACGTCGCAAGCCGTCTACCCGCCGAACTTTCGGGCGGCATGGTCAAGCGCGTGGCTCTGGCGCGCGCGCTGGCGCTCGAGCCCGAGCTTTTGTTTCTTGACGAGCCCACATCGGGACTCGACCCGGTCACAGCCCAAGCCTTCGTCGATCACCTGCAAGACCTGCATAGAGAGCTAGGGTTCACGGCCGTCGTCATTACCCACGACCTGGACCTTATGCGCGACCTTTGCACGCAACTCGCCATTCTCGCCGATCACCGTATCGTAGCGCTAGGAACCCCAAGCGAGGTCGCAGACGTCGCTCACCCCTTTGTCGCAACCCTTTTCACCGGCACCCGCGGCCAGCGGGTCTTTAGGACCCCATCTCATGAATAATCGCTCCTACGCCTTGCGCGCCGGCCTTTTTGTGTTGTCTTTAGCGGTCGCCATTCTCGCTGCCGTTTTCTGGATAGGCGGCGACCATGAAACCCGAGCGCCCTATGTGGTGATCACGCATGGCAGCGTATTTGGTCTCAAGTCCCAATCTACGGTGTTTTTTCGTGGCATAACAGCGGGGATCGTGCGCAGCATCAGGGTGGATCCTCACAACCCGCGCATGATTTGGATTGCCATTTCGGTCGATAAACACATCCCCGTGACCCGCGGCACCTACGCCCAACTGAAGCTGCAGGGGGTCACCGGACTATCCGCATTGGAACTCAACACCACCGCCGACATGGCGCCCTTACCGACATCACGCGCCCATCCAGGGGAAATCCCGATGCAACCGTCCCTCCTAAGCCGCCTCACAAAGGCCGGGACCCACGCCATGACACAATTGGCGCGACTCAGTCACGCCCTTCATCAAACCCTCAACGCCACCAATAGAGCGCACCTGCAAGTCATCTTGGCCAACGCAGCCCGAGCCAGCCGGCAGTGGAGCGCCTTGAGCCACCACCTCAATGACGCTGTCGCCGGACTGCCTAAGGTCGAGAAGCACGCCGACCTGGCCCTCACTCACATTGACAAATTAACCGCCCAGATGCGGATTTTAGGGCGTCGCCTTCAGGCTCTCAGTGATTCCGCGCAAGGGGCGAGCACGGTCATATTGACACGCACTCTGCCGCGGATTGATCGCGCCATCCTCCATCTGACGGCCGCCTCGAATGATGTTCAAAAATTGAGCCGCTCATTGCGCCACCATCCTCGCGAGCTACTTCTGGGGGCCCGACCGATGGCCCCCGGTCCTGGTGAGCCCGGATACCAGGAGTCACGCTAATATGCCCAAATTGACTGGAGTTTTTGTCGCTGGCTTGTCTTTTATGGTCCTTGGGGGCTGCAGCTTATTCCCATCACGAGCCCCCGAATTGCTGGTCGACCACGATTTTGGTCCCATCCAGACACGGATATCGGACAAGCCTGAGACGGCGATACCGC
>JAJYPQ010000143.1 GCA_021795255.1 Pseudomonadota bacterium | reverse complement strand
TCGCCGTGGTCGTGGGCCACGATCACGGCGACGCAGACCACCACCACTAGGTCGCGTCAACGGGGATTGGCCAAAACCGAACGCCGTCCCATGCGCTGTGGGGCCACCGATTACTCAACGTGGGGTACCGCAAAACGCTGAAGCAAGAACGAATGATCAATGACACGAAAACCAAGCCTAGCGCTGGGGCGGGGGACAGCACCAGGAATCGCGCACGACACAAGCGGATAACCCGGGAGTTGTCGTGTGGCCCCCGCTCCTGCTCGGTGGCGTTGTCTCTGTCGTTGTATTGCTCGGTTGGTCGTGGCCTTTAGCCATTTCCCCGAAACCCATCGTTTTCTGGCTTGCCATCGCCCTGCTCATCTTAGGAGGGGCGCTGAATGCTTGGGGCGCACTCACCATGCGCCGGGCCGGGACAAACATCAGTCCCTCGCGTCCCACGACAATACTCGTCACGTCCGGCCCATTTCGTTTTTCACGCAACCCGCTTTACGTGGCAGGTGCGGTCTTGTTGCTGGGTCTCGCGCTCGCCTTAAATAACCTCTGGGGTATTCTGGCGCTCATTCCGCTTTCTCTTGTCATGCACTATGGGGTCATCCTGAAAGAGGAACGCTACCTTGACGAGAAATTTGGAGCGCCTTACAGGCAGTACCGACTCACGGTTCGCCGCTATTTCTGAGTAGCAGGCTCAACACAGCCGTCAGGCCACCGCGTGACAGGGGCCCGCGCGAGCGCACCGGGGACGTTCGCCGGGACCATGCCACTTGCGGGCTCTTGAACGTGGCCGCGGTGACGCAACGGGGAGGTTGCGAGATCGAGTGGTTGACGCAGTAGCGTCAACCATCTGTCGCCCGCCACCGTGTTTTCCCATTTACGGCCCGATGGAACTCTAACACCCGCCGGGACGCTTAGCCAAAGCTCGTCAGGTCCGACTACATCCGATGTGGCCGCTCTTGCTCCCAATGCGGACGGAATGCATCGACGCGCCAACGTCCATGTCGGCCGAATCGCGCCCGTCTAAGCTGCTGGTATTTTAGGCTTAGGCCCACCCTTCATCGGTGAACACACCGTGATCCGGGATTTGAATCAACAGTCTCCGATGGTCATAGCCATACTGATCCGTCACGTCACGGTGGGGCGCCTTCTCATCAGCCGCGGTCCGCGCCCACCTTAGAGGACCCACTTGACTGACATAGGCCAATGGCCTACGTTACCCACACGGAATTCGAATAGGATCGGGACAAAAGTGAGGCCGGCTTTACCGAGCGTGGATTCGACTTCGCTTATGTGCTGCGCATAATCAAGGGTAGCGATTGATTCACAAGGACACACGCTGAGATTACGGGGAAGACCGTTATCAGTTGCTGGGAGCCATCGAGGAGCGCGTGTTTTTTGTGGCGTACACCCTTCGCGGAGCAGTACACCGGATCATTTCAGCACGCAAAGCTAACCGACGAGAGGTTTATAATTATAAAAAAAGTAAGTGTAAAAGTTGACTCCGTAATTCTTGCTGGATTACCACGAGGTCGCGTAAACAAACACCGCTTGGACGCCACGAACGAAAAGGGCATCGCACTGCACAGGGCCAAGGATGACGCGGAGGCTTTGCAGGACGCCGCAAAATTCGCTCAGCGCGTGCGCCGTCGTTTGGGACTGAGTCAACTTGAGTTCTCGCGCCGCATTGATGTGTCGCTTGAAACGATACGCAACTGGGAGCAAGGCAAGCGTCGACCCACGGGGGCGGCTAAAGCACTCTTGAAAGTTCTCGACAAGGCTCCTGAGGCCGCATTGTCCGCTCTAGCGTGACGGACTGCAGAAGGCGAAAAGGAATACGGGCGTTGTTGACGGCACCCACTCGAATGGTCCGGATGCGCATGTTCCCAAAAACCCTGAATCGGCACCGCCAATTGCATGTGACGCCACGAATGTTTTGAAGGGGACCCCCTTGGACAGAATCTTTTGACCCTTAGACACCATGTATTGACCTGCCTGGCCTCAAGCGACGTGGATTAAACTGAGGTCGAGCAAGCAACCATCAACTCAGAGCCACAATTGAGGGGGTAGGTCAATACATGATGTCTAATCTAGTATCCAAGAATCGGGGTCCGCTTCTCCCTGAATCGAGGAGGTCGCGTGCTTAGTCTGGAACCCAACACCGCTGGGTCATTGCGGGCTCATGAAGCAGCCAGTAAACTGCGGGCTTTCCGGGATCTATAAGGATTCGTGAAGGCCATTCCGCCAGACTCCGTGGGGCTGGTCACTCCGGCTCGATTGCAATTCACCGAACCGCTGGCATTAAGCAGCGGCGGTACGCTCTTGGGCTACGACCTGGTGTACGAGACCTACGGAACGCTCAATGCCGAGGCGAGCAACGCGGTCCTCGTGTGCCACGCCTTGAGCGGGAGCCACCACATTGCCGGCTACCATAGCCCCGAGGACACTAAGCCCGGCTGGTGGGAACAGCATGTGGGACCCGGTAAGAGTATCGATAGCCGGCGGTTTTTCATTGTCGCCTGCAATAACCTCGGGAGCTGCTTTGGATCGACGGGGCCAGCCACCTCGAACCCCGCCACCGGCCGGCCCTACGGTCCGGATTTTCCGATGGTTACAGTCCGAGATTGGGTGGAAAGCCAAGCGCGTCTTGCCGATCGCCTGGGGATACGCCGATTTGCCGCGGTCATCGGCGGGAGTTTGGGCGGCATGCAGGCCCTCCAATGGGCAATCGACTATCCCGAGCGCGTCCAGCATGCCGTGATCATTGCCGCAGCACCTAAGCTGACCGCCCAAAACATCGCCTTCAATGAGGTTGCTCGCCAAGCCATCCTGACCGACCCCGACTTCCACGAGGGCCGCTTCTACGATCATGGCACCGAGCCACGGCGCGGCCTGCGATTGGCGCGCATGCTCGGGCACATCACCTATCTCTCGGACGACATCATGCGCGAGAAGTTCGGCCGGGACCTGCGTGGCGGTCAACTCAACTTTGACTATCAGGTGGCATTCGAAATCGAAAGCTATTTACGCCACCAAGCCGATAGCTTTGTCGGCCGTTTCGACGCCAATACCTACCTGCTCATGACTAAGGCCCTCGACTATTTTGATCCCGCTGGCGAAAGCGGCGGCAACTTGGCGCAGGCCTTGCGTGGAATCAAGGCCGACACCTTGGTGCTGTCTTTCACCAGCGATTGGCGGTTCGCGCCGGCCCGATCCCGTGAGATCGTGAAGGCCCTGCACGACAACGACCTCAACGTAAGCTACGCTGAGATCACCGCCTCGCATGGCCATGACGCCTTTCTCATGCGCATTCCCCGTTATGTCGATATCCTAACCGCCTACATGGACCGTGTAGCCTTAGGTGTCGGGGCATGACTCCGTCGCGCATTGACTTTCGCATCATCGCGGACTGGATCCGCCCGCACAGTCGGGTGCTCGATCTCGGATGCGGCGATGGATCCCTACTGGATTACCTCGCCCAGAGTAAAGGGGTCAGCGGCTATGGCCTTGAGATCGACGATGCGCACGTCGGGACCTGCATAAAACGGGGGGTTAACGTCATCCAGACTGATCTCGATGCTGGCTTGTCGGAGTTTGACGAGCGATCCTTCGACTTCGTGATCCTGTCGCTTACGCTCCAGGCCGTGAAATACCCAGACCGCTTACTCCGGGAAATGCTGCGAGTCGGCACCGAAGGGATCGTCACTTTCCCCAATTTCGGTCATTGGCGCACACGCTGGCAGTTGGGGTTTCTCGGGCGCATGCCGATATCACCCGCCCTGCCCCACGACTGGTACAACACCCCTAATATCCACCTGTGCACGCTGCGTGACTTCGCCAAACTGTGCCGGGATGAAAACATAGAGGTCTTGGAGTCCCAGGTCGTTGACCATGCGCACCGGCAGAGGCTCGGGTTCCGCCTCTTTCCCAATATGCTAGGCGAAATCGCACTCTACAGGTTCCGGCGTGCCGCCCTACCTTAAACGCAAGGATGTGCGTACGCGGCTGTTCTGGGTCGCGGTTTTGTATATCGCAGAAGGGCTTCCGTTCGGGCTTTTTTCCGATGTCTTTCCGGTCGCCTTTCGCGAACACCACGCCTCACTGTCCGAGATCGGCGTCATCAGTCTCCTGGGGCTTCCTTGGACGCTCAAGTTTCTCTGGGCCCCGGCCGTCGACCACTATCGCCATCACCGTTTGTGGATGCTGGGCGCAGACGCGCTCATGGCGCTGGCCTTAAGTCGCCTGGCCTGGGCCTATGGGGTAGGCCACATGGCCTTACTCACTATCGGCTTTTTTACCCTGCTCTCCTCGACTAACGATATCGCCATCGACGGCTATACGCTCGAGCTCCTGCACATAGGCGAAATGGGTATCGGCAACGGTCTCCGTATCGGCTTCTACCGGGCCGGTATGTTGGCCGCGGGGCTCGTGCTCATTGCCAGCACGTACTGGGGCTGGCGTGTCGCCTATATCCTGGCCGCCGCTTTACTGGTCCTAGACGGCCTCATGTGTTTACAGGCGCCTAAGGAACAGAGCCGCGCGCCAGTGGACCGGCAGTCGGTCGGCCACGAATTGGCATCGCTCATGCATCGCCCGCGCGCGCTCGCCCTCGTTCTCACCCTACTCGTAGGCGCCTTATGGTTGGCCAATAGCGCGCTGCGTTTTTCACGCGACCTGCCTCATTTCTTTCTTTATGTCGCCGGGGCGGCACTGGCACTGTGGATATCGAGCTTTATCCGGCGCGCTCCCCCCAAGGCGTCGGCCGCCGATGGCCCGCTCTTTGGCGCCTTACTGGAAATAACCGCCCGGCCGGGGATTTGGCCGGTGTTTGCCTTTATTTTGCTCTACAAGCTGGGCGACAGCGCGATCGGCTTTATGATTAAGCCCTTCTGGGTCGACCGCGGCTTTAGCGCCGCCCAGATCGGCTTGGTCTCGGTCATGGCCGGGATTGGACTATCCATCCTGGGCGGCCTTTTAGGGGGCTACATCACCGACCGGATCGGCATCTATAAGGCGCTCTGGGCGCTCGGATTGGTCCAGGTGCTTCCCAATCTCGGCTATGCCTTGTGCGCCAAGCTTTTGCCGCGCGCCGGGATCGGCACGTCTCTGCCCCTGACCCATGAGGCCCTTCTCTACTCGGTCAGCGCCTTGGAATCGTTTGCGGGGGGCCTTGGGACCGCAGCCTTCCTGGCCTTCCTGATGGCGGTCGTGCGCAAGGAACGAGCGGCCACGGAATATGCCCTCCTGTCGTCCCTCTTTGCCGTGAGTTTACGCCTCGCGGGCTTCGCGAGCGGTTTTGGGGCGCAGGACTTTGGTTACGCCGACTACTTCTTTCTGACCTTCTTTCTCGCCTTGCCGGCCTATCTGCTTTTGCCAGCCGCCGGCCGCATGCTGACGACCATGGCCCAGACGGAATCCGGGCCCACCGCAGGACCTGGGTCGGACCGAAACCCTAGACCGTCGTGATCGCCTGCCCCCTCTCAAAGCTTAACGGTCCCGCGTATTGCGCAAAGCGAGGGCGCGTTCACAAGACAAGGGTCCGGATACCATGTTGAGAATCATCACCGCCAACGTAAACGGTATTCGCTCAGCGGTCGCCAAAGGATTTGTCGCCTGGATGCTAAGACAAGAGGCGGACATCGTGTGCGTACAGGAGATCAAGGCGCAAGCTGCGGATATGTCCCAGGAGATGATTAAGCCCGGGGCCTATCAGGGCTATTTTCATTACGCCGAGAAGAAGGGTTACAGCGGAGTCGGGGTCTACACGCGCCGCCCCCCGGACCGGGTTATCACCGGTCTTGGACAAGCCGCCATTGATGCCGAGGGCCGGTATCTCGAGCTGATCTTTGGCAATCTGTCGGTGGTTTCCGTGTACCTCCCGTCCGGCTCTAGCGGCCCGGAAAGACAGGCCGTGAAATTCGTCTTTATGGAGCACTTTTTCGAGAAACTGAAGGAACTCGCGCACGGTGGCCGAGATATCGTGCTCTGCGGCGACTGGAACATCGCCCATCAAGAGATCGATCTGAAGAACTGGCGCGGTAACCGCAAAAATAGCGGCTTTTTACCCGAAGAACGCGTTTGGTTGGCCCGGGTCTTGAACGAATTGGCGTGGGTGGACGTCTATCGGGCCCTGCATCCTACGACCGAAGGCGAAAGCTATACATGGTGGAGTAATCGTGGCCAAGCCTACGCGAAAAACGTAGGATGGCGGATAGACTACCAGATCGCGACGCCCGCTCTCGCCGCGCGCGCGCAGACCGTCACCATCTATAAAGCGGAGCGATTCAGCGATCATGCCCCCGTGATGGTCGACTATGATCTATAGTAACCCTTCGGTAGCCTTATAGCCCTGCCCCATCTCGTCGAGGAAATCGTGATGTCTCGCACCAAGGCCTTTGCCATCCATCTCGCGCTTACCGCTGTGGCGCTTATTGCGGTGTTCGCGGTCGTCCGCACCCTCTGGTACCCCCGCCCGCTGCTCAGAGCCGATGGCGGTTGGCCGGCCTTCTGGTTGCTAACGGGCGTCACCCTGACGCTCGGACCCTTACTGACCTTGTTTGTTTTTCGCGCCAGTAAAAGGGCGCTCGCGTTCGATTTGGCGGTTATCGGCTTGTTACAAATCGCGGGCTTTGCCTTTTGTGTTCATCTCCTTTATGCGCGGCGGATCCAGATGGTGGTCTACTCGCAGGGCGGCTTTTACGGACTCGACGCCCTGCGCATGGCGCGCATCGGGCCGCACGGCCGAGCACTCGGGAAGAGCTCGCGCAAAAACCCGGCTTATGTGTTTGTCCACCTACCACACAGCAAACAGGCGATGCTGGGGGTCGAGATTCGGACCCTGCGCGGTGAGCCCCCCATCTTTCTACGCGGCTGGCGCTATCGACCGTACACGGCGAAGGAACAGGGCGTGGCGTTGACTCACGGTTTTCCGCTGGTGACCATCGCCCAAACTAACCCCGTCGCGGCCCGGGCCTTGGCGCACTTTCGCGTCCGGCACCCCCATCTCAAGCGCTATGTCTTTGTCCCCTTCCACGGCACCTACGCAAGCGTGGTGCTCGCCCTGCGCCGCGCAAACGGCAGTGTAGCCGGGGTACTGCCCTTTAATCCCGGCGTCCTCGGCAGGCCCTGATGGAGACCATAGAAAGCGCGTTCTTCGACCTAGCCCTCCGTTGCGGGGCCTTGCGCTTTGGCGCTTTCACGCTCAAATCCGGGCGCGCAAGCCCCTATTTCTTCAATGCCGCCGCCTTCGCGTCCGGGCGTTCCATGGTGGAACTCGGACGGCTCTACGCCCGCGCAGTCCAGGCCCAAGGCCTAAGCTATGACATGATCTTCGGACCCGCCTATAAAGGCATTCCACTGGCCTTGGCGCTCGCCATGGGGCTCGCCCTCGAACACGATCTCGACCTGCCTTATAGCTTCAATCGCAAAGAGGCCAAGGACCACGGCGAAGGCGGACTCATTATCGGACCCCCGCTGCAAGGGCGTGTTCTTGTGATCGACGACGTGATCTCGGCCGGTACCTCGGTGCGCGAGTCCGCTGATCTCATAGCCCAATCCGGCGCCACGCTCGCTGCAGTCGTCATCGCCCTCGATCGCGAGGAGCGCGGTACGAGCGCAGTATCGGCGGTCTCCGAAGTCGAGACCCGCTACCGGATTCCGGTCGTGCGACTCGGTCGTTTATCGGGTCTTTTGACCTATCTCGGCCAGCATGAGGCGCTGCGCCATCATGCAGAGGCCCTGGCCGATTACCGCGCTGAATACGGGGCTTAGTGCTACATTAGTGCTATACCAGTAAGCGCAGACCTACTCCTATGGTTAGGACCTCAAAGGCCCGCTTGATCCATCGGTTAGACGTCGCGAGCCCCCAATGGGCGCCCGCGTAACTGCCGGTCACGGCCCCCAAGAGTAGCCAGGGCAGCCACGCCCACCGAATCTCGCCAAAGGACCCAAGCGTAGCCGCACCCGTGGCATTCCAGACAAGACCCACGAGGATCAGGGTATAGGCGACCGCCGCCTTATAATCAAAACCGAACCAACGCACCAGCCACAGGGTGCAGAAAAGGCCGGTTCCGGACGTAATTGATCCGTTCAAGAGCCCAATGACAAAGAGCCCGAGCCCGCCGATTGCAAAGCCCGCGGGATCCCGGTGCCGGGGACAAGCCACTTGGCCCAAGTCGTGGGAGCGGAGCGAATAGACCCCGAGAGCCGTGGTCAGGAGCCCCAAAGCGAGCCGTGCGGCGTGCGGGGGCACGGCTAAGATCCCGAGCGCCCCGAAAAACACGCCAGGGACCCCCGTCAGTAACATAAAGCCCGCAAACCGCCCACTTAAGATTTTGCTGCGCCCGTAACGGCTCGCCGCTCCCACGCCTAAAGCCACGCTCGCCACCTTATGGGTGGCCAGGGCTTGGGGGTAGGGGAGACCGAGAAACAA
>JAJYPQ010000142.1 GCA_021795255.1 Pseudomonadota bacterium | reverse complement strand
CGCGCATTTATTTAAAGCGCGAGGACCTAAATCATACCGGCGCGCATAAGGTCAATAACACCATAGGACAAGCTCTGCTCGCGAAACGCATGGGCAAGAAGCGGCTTATCGCCGAGACCGGGGCCGGCCAGCACGGGGTGGCGACTGCGACGGTGGCCGCGCGCCTTGGGCTGTCTTGCGCTATTTACATGGGTGCTGAGGATATCGTGCGCCAGGCCCCCAACGTGCGCAGGATGCGCCTTTTAGGTGCCGAAGTGGTGAGCGTGACGCTCGGATCGCGGACCCTAAAGGACGCCATGAATGAGGCGATGCGTGATTGGGCCACGTCTGTGGACGACACCTTTTATGTCATAGGCTCGGTGAGCGGGCCTCATCCGTATCCTATGATGGTGCGCGACTTTCAGGCGGTGATCGGACGCGAAGCGCGCGCGCAAATCCTGGAGCAGGAGGGGCGCTTGCCCGAGGCACTCGTGGCCTGCGTGGGCGGCGGCTCCAACGCCATGGGGCTTTTTTATGCGTTCTTGGAAGACGAGAGCGTAGCCTTGTATGGAGTCGAGGCGGCCGGGGCGGGTCTGGATTCGGGACGGCATGCGGCGCCCTTGACCACCGGGGCCGGGCGCGGGGTGCTCCATGGCACGCGCAGCTATCTTATGTTTGACGGCGACGGGCAAATCTCTGGTACCCACTCGATTTCCGCTGGCCTCGACTATCCAGGCGTGGGGCCGGAACATGCCTGGCTTAAGGATAGCGGCCGAGCTCATTATGTCGCCGTGGACGATAAGGCGGCTTTGGCGGCCTTTCATAATTTGACTCGCCTTGAGGGGATCTTGCCAGCCCTGGAATCGAGCCACGCGCTCGCCTATGCCGAGGAACTCGCGCGCAAGCTCGGTCCTCAGGCGGTCATCGTGGTCAATCTCTCGGGTCGCGGCGACAAAGATGTAGAAACGGTAGCGGCCCACGAGGGGACAGTGCTGTGTCACGCCTAAAGACAGTATTCGCGCGACTTAAAGGTCGGCGCTGTGCCCTGATCCCGTTTATTACGGGGGGAGACCCCGCCGCTTCCGTGACCGTCCCTTTGATGCATGCATTGGTCGAAGCGGGCGCGGATGCCATCGAGGTGGGCATGCCGTTTTCCGATCCCATGGCCGATGGCCCGGCGATCCAGATGGGCCACCAGCGGGCCTTGGCTCAAGGCGTTACGGCCCGGGCGGTCTTGCAGATGGTGGCGGACTTCCGGCGCGACGATCGGGCGACGCCGGTTATTCTCATGGGGTATGTGAACCCGGTCGAAACCATGGGCTACGATGTTTTCGCGCGCCTCTGTAGCGAGGTCGGTGTAGACGGTGTCATTTTGGTCGATTTACCGCCAGAAGAAGCGACAGTTTGGCGCACAGCGGCAACTGGCGCGGGTCTTGATACCATTTTTCTGCTCGCGCCTACGACAACGGCCGATCGGATCACGCGCATTAGTGCAGCGTCTTCGGGTTTTCTCTATTATGTTGCCTTAAAGGGCGTCACGGGAGCCGGGCATTTGGACGTCCGGGAGGTCGCAGCCAAGATCGCCTCGGTGCGCGCGCTCACAAGCCTGCCGGTCGGGGTCGGTTTTGGGATTCGTGACGCGCAGTCAGCAGCTCAGCTTGCGCAGGTGGCGGACGCCGTCATTGTGGGGAGCGCGATCGTGGAAAGAATAGCTCAGGCGGCAGGTCCAGATGAGGCGCTACGGAACGTGGCGGCGTTCGTGCGCAGCCTGCGTTCCGCGTTGCCGACGCGCGAGGCGAGCCTGGTATGAACTGGTTCGATAAGCTGTTACCTCCCAAAATCAAAAGTCGCGGGGTCGTCAAGAAGGCGGTCCCGGAGGGGCTGTGGAGCAAATGTCCGGCGTGTAGCAGCGTCCTCTACCACGCCGAGATCGAGAAGAATGTTGGCGTATGTCCAAGGTGCGATCACCACATGCGCATCTGTGCCCGCAAGCGCCTGGATGCATTTCTTGATGCCGGCGAGCGCGTTGAGATCGGCGCTAATCTCGAGCCTGTCGATTTCCTCAAATTCAAGGACAGTAAACGCTATAAAGATCGTTTGGTCGACGCGAACAAGGCGACTGGCGAGTCTGAGGCCTTGGTGGTCACGAAGGGACATCTCCAAGGACTCTCTTTGGTGGCCGCGGCGTTCGAGTTTGGGTTCATGGGTGGCTCCATGGGCTCGGTGGTGGGTGAGCGCTTTGTGCGGGGCGTGGACATCTGTCTTAGCGAGCACTTGCCGTTTGTCTGTTTTACCGCGAGCGGTGGGGCCCGGATGCAGGAGGGCCTTACGTCACTCATGCAGATGGCCAAGACCAGCGCCGCCCTGACGCGCTTGGCCGATGAATCCTTGCCCTTCATTTCCGTGCTCACAGATCCGACCATGGGCGGCGTTTCGGCGAGTTTTGCAATGTTGGGCGACGTGGTCATAGCGGAACCCAAGGCGCTGATAGGGTTCGCCGGGCCCAGGGTGATTGAGCAGACGGTTCGCGAGACGCTGCCCGAGGGCTTTCAGCGATCCGAGTTTTTACTCGATCATGGCGCCCTTGATATGATTGTGCATCGTCATAAGTTACGCGCCACGATTGCTCAGTTGTTGTCTTTTATGTTGAATAAGCCCATGACCACCAACACCCCTTGCGCTTTACCGACAGAAGCCTGAAGCCGACGAACCTCCCAGAGTGGTTAGCTCATGTCGAGCGCCTACATACGCACGAGATCGAACTTGGTCTCGACAGGATTCGTACCGTTTACGCTCGTCTTCCCGCGCTCCCTTGTCCTGCTATTACCGTCGCGGGAACCAACGGCAAGGGTTCGACAACCGCTTTCCTGGAAGCGATGTATTTGGCCGCCGGTTACAAGACCGGCGCGTACTACTCCCCCCATTTGGTGCGTTACAACGAACGCGTGCGGATCGAGGGATGCGAGGTGGAAGACGGGGCCCTGTGTGCCGCCTTTGCGGCTGTCGAAGCGGCGCGGGGTGACGTTTCCCTGACCTACTTTGAGTTCGGAACCTTGGTTGCACTGGTGTTGTTTGCCAAGGCGGCTCTCGATGTGGTGATTCTGGAGGTCGGTCTTGGCGGGCGGCTTGATGCCGTCAATATCATCGACGCGGCGGTTTCGATCGTGGTTTCCGTTGGCACCGACCATCAAGAGTGGTTGGGTCCTGACCGCGAGACGATCGGGCGGGAGAAGGCCGGGATCTTTCGGAGTGGGCGCCCCGCGGTGATCGGTTTTGATGTGTCGGAGAGCGTCATAAGCGAAGCAATGTCTAAAGGCGCCCTACCCTTGATTGCCAACCGTGATTTTTGTTACACGGCCGATCGCGACCAGTGGCGCTACATGGGCGCCAAAGGGCCCCGCGATTACCCGTACCCAGCGCTTCGGGGTAGCTACCAGTTGGGTAATGCCGCGTGCGCGCTTACTGCCATTGATGCCCTGGCAGGGCTTCCGGTCAGTGCCGGGGCCCTGCGCCAGGGTCTCCAAGACGTGCGTCTGGCGGCGCGTTTTCAGAGTTTGCCTGGGCGCCCGCGGGTCATCCTCGATGTGGCCCATAATGAGGAGGCCGCTGTCATTTTGGCCCAGGCCCTGAGGGAGCAGCCGGTTTCCGGGCGCACGCTGGCGGTGGTCGGGATGTTCAAGGACAAACCGATCTTGGGCGTCTTCCGGGCCCTCTTAGACTCATTTGACGATTGGTTTCTGGCTACACTCAGCGATCCTCGCGGCGCCGATGCCGCCTGCCTTGAGTCGCATCTCGCAAAGCTTAAGCGGGAGGCGCGCGGCACATACCAAGACCCTGTCACGGCTTTTGGGGCCGCGCGGGCGGCGGCGCACCCATCCGATCGGATCGTGGTTTTTGGGTCCTTTAAGACAGTCGGTGCTATACTTGAGGTTGAAGCGAGCAAGAGGGCTGGTGGTGGAGGAAAGGCCATTTGATCCACGGCAGAGGGTGATCGGCGCCGTCATTCTGGTGGTGCTGGCGGTTGTGATTCTCCCCATCCTTTTGCGCCGGCCGCCGTCTCGCACGAAAGGCCAGGACGTGCTGACGATTAGACGGACGGGCCACACTCTGACGACCCGCTGGGCCCCGGGGCGCCTAAAGACCCAGGGCCCCAAGGCCGGGCCTGCGCCGACCGGGGCCTCCGTTTTACCACCCAAGGCGAGCTATGGCGTAGCGGCGGGCGCGCCCCAGCCGGCGGCGCCCGTGGTTTCCGGCGGTGCGGGGGCGGCCGGCTCGCTGCGTACGTCTCCCCACGCTTCTTTGTCTGCGCCCCAGACGGGCGGGTGGTATGTCCAGGTGGGGGCCTACGTCAACGCCAGTGACGCCATTAGCTTCGGTCATCGCTTACATGCCCAAGGTTTTCCGGCGCACGTGAAACTTGCGCGCCTATCGAGCGGCCACGGGGTGGTCGTGATCCTGGGGCCTTACCGGCATACCCAGGCCCTTACAGCAAGAGAGGCGGTGGCGCGGCGCGACAAGATTCGTGGTTTCTTAATTCGTATGGCAGCGGGGGCACGATGAATTGGCTCGATGTGGCAATTATCGCGGTGGTTGGCCTATTCGTTTTGGTTGGCGTCTTGCGCGGTTTTATTGCCGAGTTTTTGTCCATTTTGACGTGGGTCGTCAGCTTTTTGGTGGCTTGGTTTTTTTCCGGTGATTTTACCGGATGGTTCGTGGGTCATGTCCAGGACGCCGATCTTCGTTCCGTACTCGTTTTTTTCGTTCTCTTTTTCGTTACCTTTGTCGTTATGGTGATAGTGGGGCACTTTATTCGGACGATCTGGCTCAAAAGTGGCTCGCAAGTGGCTGACCGGATCCTCGGGGGGCTTGTGGGTTTCATCAAGGGGGCTGCGGTCGTTGTCATGATGGTTCTGCTCGCCGGCTTGACCCCGTTTCCCACTTACGGCACGTGGCACGCCTCGCTTTTTGTGGGCTACTTCCAGAGCGTCGCGCTGTATGTGGCGCACTGGTTGCCAGCTGACGTTGCTCGTAATCTTCGCTATAGCTAAACTGAGCCGTTTCTAGCGCTCCCCAGGAGTCGCATTCATGTGTGGAATAGTCGGTATTCTCGCAAAAGGTCCCGTCAACCAAGCGATTTACGACGGGCTTACTGTCCTTCAGCATCGCGGTCAGGATGCGGCCGGGATTATCACGAGCGACGGCCATCGCGTTTATCTGCGCAAGGACAACGGGCTTGTACGCGACGTATTCCAGGCCAACCATATGTTGGCGCTGCGCGGCACCATGGGAATCGGCCACGTCCGCTATCCGACGGCCGGCTGCGCCTCCTCTGCCGAGGCACAGCCGTTTTATGTGAACTCGCCATTTGGCTTGGCGATCGCCCACAACGGCAATTTGACCAATGCGGTGGAATTGCGGGACGAGCTGTTTCGCGAGGATCAACGCCATATCAACACTGACTCGGATTCCGAGGTGCTGCTCAACATTTTTGCCCATGAGCTGCATGAAGTGGCCGGTATTCGGCTCACTCCAGACCATATTTTTCGGGCGGTGGCGGCCGTGCACAGGCGTTGCGAAGGGGCATATGCTGCGGTCATTATGATATCAGGCTTCGGTATCGTTGCGTTCCGCGATCCTTGCGGCATTCGGCCGGTCGTCTACGGGCGTCGCGATACCGACCAAGGCCCCGAACACATGATTGCGTCGGAGAGTGTCGCCTTGGACGTGTTGGGTTACAAGCTGGTACGCGACCTGCAGGCTGGCGAGGCGCTTTTTATCGACATGGGTGGGAATCTTTACGCCAAGCAGTGCGCGGAGAATCCGCGTCACTCGCCCTGTATTTTCGAGCATGTTTACATGGCGAGGCCGGATTCCATAATCGACGGAATCAGCGTCTATAAGGCGCGTCTGCGCATGGGCGAGCGACTGGCTCGCAAATTACTGCGCGAATGGCCGAATCATGACATCGACGTCATTATCCCGATTCCCGACACCAGTCGCGCGGCGGCGCTCGAAATGGCCAAGGAGCTTGATGTCAAATACCGCGAAGGGTTCATTAAGAATCGCTACATCGGACGGACGTTTATCATGCCGGGTCAGGCGCAGCGCAAGCGATAGGTGCGCCAGAAGCTGAATGCGATCGATCTCGAATTCCGCGGCAAGAACGTGATGTTGGTGGACGACTCCATTGTGCGCGGCACGACCTCCATGCAGATTATTCAGATGGCGCGCGAAGCGGGGGCGGCCAAGGTATATTTCGCATCGGCGGCGCCCCCCATTCGCTATCCGAATGTCTATGGTATCGACATGCCCTCGACACACGAATTGATAGCTACCGGCCGGACGGTCGAGCAGGTGGCGTCCGAGATCGGCGCCGATCGCGTGATTTATCAGGATCTTGAAGATCTTATTGAGGCCGCGCGCGAAGGCAATCCACGGGTTACCGAGTTCGATACCTCGTGTTTTGACGGGGTCTATGTGACTGGGAGCGTGAATAAAGAGTATCTTGATCACATCGAACGTATTCGTAGCGATGTCGGGAAATGTGCCAGTACGACAAACGATCTCGTATCGACCGAGCTGCATACCTATTATTAGAAGGAATAGCCGATGGGCGATGACATTGAGGAGAAGGCGGAGACGCTGGCTATCCGCGCGGGGCATCGCCGTACCGCAGAGGGCGAGCACAGCGAACCCTTATTTCTGACGTCAAGTTACGTCTTTGACGATGCAACGCAAGCCGCCGAGCGGTTCGCCGGTCGCGCCCCAGGCAATATTTATTCCCGTACCGGCAATCCCACCGTGCGCATCTTCGAGGAGCGCTTAGCGGCTCTTGAGGGCGCCGAGCGGGGCTTGGCGACGGCATCGGGGATGGCTGCCATTCTGGCCGTGTGTATGGGTCTTTTGAAGGCCGGTGACCAGATCGTGGCCTCGCAAAGCCTATTTGGCCCGACCATCGCCCTATTTCAGATGTTGGCGCGTTTCGGAGTTACGACCCGTTTCGTGGCCCTAGACGATGTCGCGGCTTGGGAGCGGGCGTGCACGGAGCATACGCGTCTTTTGTTTGTCGAGACCCCATCTAACCCCTTGGGCGTGCTTGGCGATCTTGTGGCTTTGGCCGCTGTCGCCCACCGGCATGACGCGAAGCTTGTTGTCGACAATAGCTTTTGTACCCCAATCTTGCAGCGGCCACTGTCCCTGGGGGCCGATCTCGTTGTCCATTCTGCGACCAAATATATCGATGGTCAGGGACGGGGTTTGGGCGGGGCCGTACTCGGTCGGGATAGCGTGATAAGCGGCGAGATTTTCCCGTTTGTCCGCACCGCCGGACCGGTTATGAGCCCTTTTAACGCCTGGATGTTCCTGAAGGGTCTTGAGACCCTGTCTTTGCGCATCAAGGCGCACAGCCAGAGCGCCTTGACCGTGGCCGGCTGGCTTGCCGAACAAGCCCAGGTCGAGGCGGTCTACTACCCCTATTTGCCCACCCATCCGCAATACGCCTTAGCGCGCGCGCAGCAATCGGCGGGAGGTGGTGTTGTGGCATTTACAGTGGCTGGCGGCAGTCGGGAGGCGTTTGCCTTCGTGAACGCCTGTCGTCTTTTGTCCCTCACTGCTAACCTGGGCGATACCAAGAGTACGATCACGCATCCTGCGACCACGACCCACGGTCGGCTGACGCCGGAAGCGCGGCGGGCGGGGGGCGTTTTGGATGGTCTCGTCCGGCTCTCGATCGGACTGGAAGATGTGGGTGATGTCATAGCCGACCTGCAGCGGGGATTTGCCGCTGTGGCGGCGTTAGCTTAGGCGAGGTGTGTCGGTCATGAGAGAAGGCAAAGGCCGCGTAGGCGCCACCATGAGACGCGCAGGCGTCGTTGTTGCCATCTTCCTGTTGGCGTCCTGCGGGAAGAGCGCCCCCCATGCCACGATCCTCTTTATGAAGGAGCGCGAACTAGGCGGGACCGCGTTTCCGACGCGCGTTATCGTCAATCGGCACTATGTGCGTATCGATCCCGACACCGGTGCCGGTAATTACATCCTCTTTGATCGCAAGGCCGGGGTTATCTATAGCGTCGATGCATCCGACCGGACAATCCTCGTAATCCATAGTCACCCGATCACCCTACAAAAGCCGGCCACGATCACAAACACCGTGACGGTCGGCAAAGGTAAGGAACGTTTTCTGGGGCACACCCTGATTCACTATCGGCTTTTTACCGATGGTCAGCAGTGCTATAGCATTGAGGCCGGCAAGCACTTACTCCTCCCTGTCGCCCGTGCACTTACAGCCTACGCCGACACCTTGGCGGGCGAGCAGGCGGTAACGGCGCAGAATGCGCCGGCGGGAATCGAGACCCCGTGTGACCTGGAAGATAACGTTTTCGATCCGGGTCGCGAATATGCCTACGGTTTCCCGGTGCGCATGATCGATGCCGACCAGAATCAGAAGGTGCTGGTGG
>JAJYPQ010000141.1 GCA_021795255.1 Pseudomonadota bacterium | reverse complement strand
TGCTCATGGGTCTCTCCTCTTGTTGATTGGCGTCAACCAAAGAGGGTATGAGACCCGTGTTTTTATCTCCCGGCAAGCTCAGGAATCTGCCTCAAATAGCGTGGGGAAATCCGGATAGACCCAGCGTTTTCATATCCACCTCGCAATGCCAGCTTGCGCACGTAACAACTGACCAGACGTGGTACTTCCATTGTAGACAACCTCCTCCTTGTGGGGGCACGGCCTATTCCTCTCCGCGGATTATCCCCACCAACCGCACAGGCGCCGTTTTGCCCCCGGCCGACATGACAAAATCCACGACATACAAGTCACCGACCTCGTACCTCTTTCTCGTCTCACGCTTCTTTGCTAGTGATACTGCTCCAGGTCCAGACGCCACGCGCCAGCCTCCACTCACTCGAAGGTGATGCGCCACGGGCCATTGACCGATAGCGCACAACGCTTGGGCGTTCTGCGCAACGGATGAAGTCCGAAGCCGGGAAATGCCAGGTCCGTCAACGCCCGCGCCTGATTCAAGGCATCCAGTATGCGGCCAACACGCTTTTGCAGGTCCGGCCGCACACCGGCGCCGCGGCCGTTCAGGTAAAAGTCCCGCAAAAGGGCGCCACCGGGAACCGGGCACGCGACTGCGGGCATCCCGGGCCTCAACCGCTTCGTCTCTGTCACAGCGGTCTCTGGCGCGCATATGGGTATACTACGCGACCTTGAACACTGGGCGATGGGGGAGAACCCACCAATCGGCCCGTAATGCGATGAAGACGGCACACGGCTCTCCCTTGGGGTCCGCAAACCCCGCCAAAAAAGCGTAACAGAAAGTATGGGGATCGAGCGCATCGTGCGCGTTCCACACGATCTATCGCGCTATCTTCCCGAGCCCTCGTCTGCTCCCTTTATCGTTCGCCCCAGCCAAACATAAAATGCCGGCACGACGAATAGCGACACCAGAGATCCGAATCCCAGTCCGCTGACGATGACGAGCCCCATAGAAATGCGTGCGTCGGCGTTGCCACCGCTTGCCAACAATAGCGGCACCGCCCCGGCGATCATGGCCGCGACCGTCATGAGGATGGGGCGTAATCGCAAAGTGGCCGCCTCCATGACCGCTCGCTTCTTGTCGGCACGCTTCTCCTCTTGAATAACGCGCGCAAACTGCACGATGAGTATCCCTTGCTTGGCAATCAGGCCAATGAGCATGACCATGCCGACCTCGGCATAGATATTGACACTCGAGGCCCCGACGGCGATCGGCAGCAATGCGCCAAACAACGCTACCGGCACGGCGGTAAGAACCACCAGGGCATCACGGAAGCTATTGAACTGGGCCCCCAGCAACAGGAATACCAGAAGCAGAGCGAAGCCAAAGGTGACAAGCAGGGTATTACCCTGTTTCATGTACTGCCGGGAGACCCCGGCGTAATGGATCTGGTCATCATGCGGCAAAATCCTCTTGGCGCGATCGCGCAAAAATTGCAGACCCTGGCTTAAAGATACGCCCGCTGCTGGGTTGGCCTGGATGGTGACCGCCGGGAGCTGTTGAAATTGCGGCAGGTAGGTCGGCGCCGATTGCGGGCGCAGAGAAACAAACGTTGACAACGGGATCTGTGTGCCCGATGGCGTCCTGATGGTATACGCCTCGAGAAACTTTGGATTGGCTCGCAACACCGGCGGCACCTGGGGAACCACCCGGTAGCTCAGCCCCTTCATGTCATAATAGTTGACGTAGTTACCACCGAGAAGGGTTTCCAGACCTTGACCGATATCGGCCATGGTCAGCCCGAAGGTTGCAGCAAGCGCCCGATTAATCCGGATCCTTTCGATCTGATTGTTATACTTCAGATTCTTGCATATAAAGGCGAATAAACCACTGGCCTTGGCCTCGCGTACCAGCCTGGCTGATACCACATCTAGCTGATGGTAGCTGCCGCCGGCAGTCGCGAGGACAAACTGTATGGGTAGGCCCACGGCGGCGCCAGGCAAGGGCGGCAAACCGAAGGCTGACAGCTTTATGCCCGGCACCTGCCCGACCCGCTTCTGTATCTCTTCGCGGACCTGCCGAGTGGTTACGTCGCCCCGTTTGGATCTCAGCACAACGCCGGCCATGACCTCATTATTGAGAAGCATGCCCCCTATCCCTACGCCATTGACGGCAAAGCTGTGACTACGGCTACCGATCTTATCGAAGACCTTTTTTGTCAAATCCGCATCATAGGCGTCCATATATCTGAGAGTTGCCGTTGGCTGGGCCACGCCGTTGACATAAACGATACCCTGGTTGGCCGGGGGCGCCAGCTCTTCCTGGCTTATGGCCACAAGGAAATAGATCCCTCCGGTGAGCACCAACGCCAAGGTGACAATCACCGGCCAGACCTCCAGACTCGCCGATAGAATACGGCCATAGAAAACCCGCAACCGGCCAAAGGCATGTTCCACGACCTGTGCCATCCGGCCTTCCTGGCCGGCCTTCAGGATCCGGGATGCCAGCATGGGCGCGAGCGTCAACGCCGCCACCATGGACAGACCAACCGCCGATACTATAGTGAAGGCGAACTCGCTGAATAAATGTCCCACCAAGCCCCCGATGAAGGCCATGGGTGAGAACACTGCCGCAAGCGTCGTTGCCATGACCAAAATAGGACTCGCGAGTTCGCGAGCACTCGTCAGTGCCGCAAGAATGGGAGTCGACCCGTGCTCGATGTGGCGATGGACATTTTCAACGACGATGATCGCGTCGTCTACGACCAACCCGATGGCGAGCACCATGGCAAGCAAGGTCAAGAGGTTCAGGGTATAACCAAGGGCGTGCAATATCGTTAGGGAGCCGACAACGGCTACAGGAATCGACAGCGCCGGAACGATGAGTGCCCGCCATGACCCCATGAACGAATAGATGACCAAAATTACAATCAGAAGAGCCAGGACGATATTGGATTCGACCTCATGAAGAGAGTTTTTGACGAACCGGGCGCCGTTGTAGATGATGGCCCCTTGCATGCCGGGTGGCATCGATTGCCTGAGCCTACCCATCATCTTTCGAACACCCCGAGCGACTTGCAGCGCATTACTGCCCGGGGCCTGCTGAACGCCGATATTGACAGCAGGCCGACCGTCTACCATTACTGATGAATCGTAGGTCTGGGCGCCCAGCGCTACCTTAGCCACCTGGCCAAGCCGGACCGGTACGCCGTGGACCGTGGTCACGATGAGCCTGCGAAACTGAGCCGCAGTATGTAAAGCGGTATTGGCACTCAGGGAAACCGCGGTATATCGGCCACGAAGCCGGCCGACGGCTGCGACGAAATCGTTCTGCTCGAGCGCCGTTCTGACCTGTTCCGGGGTTATACCGAGTACCGCCATTTCCCTGGGGTCCAGCCAAATACGCATCGCGTAGGTATTTCCGTTCGGTCCGGTCCCGGGCGGCAAGATCGAGGTCAGTCCCACACCTGGCACGGATTGTATGGCGGGTTGTACGACACGCGTCAGGAAGTCTGTGATCTGTTGTTGATTGAAGCCGCGACCATGATAGCTAATCAGCATCAGATAGGCGCCGGACCCTGGCATTTCCTGTACCACGGGCTGCATCACGCCCTTAGGAAGCTGATTGAGCACGGTATTGACCTTGCTTTGCACCTGCGAAAGCGCGGCATCGGGGCTCTCCCCCAAACGCATGTACAGAGTAATGATGGACACCCCGTCCTCGCTGACGGCGGTCATGTAATTGATGCCTGGCACCTGACCCACGGCCTTCTCGAGCGGTGCCGTGATAAAGGCGTCGACGGTCTTTGGGGTGGCCCCAAAATAGTGGGTTGTGACGGTAATCAAAGAACTCTTGGCAGGCGGATATTCCGTGACCGGCATCAGACCCAGGGAACGCAGCCCAAAGAAGAACAGGACCAGACTCAGGGAAATGGCCAGAACGGGACGGCGAATGAACGGCTCAGTGAAGGACATGGGACAATAACCCTTCCTCAGAGCCGCACGGCATTATTGATGCGAACCCGATCACCGCTATGCAACTTGACCTGTCCTGCGCTAACCACAAGCGCATGCGGTAAAAGTCCGGAACGTACGACAACATCGCGGCCATACTGAGTCCCGGTGGTAATCACCTGCTCCCTGGCAATGAGACTACGATGAGGACCAGTCACCAATACGTAGACGAAGTCACCATAACTATTGAAGGTCACGGCTGCTGCGGGAATCATAAGGTGCGCAATCGGTGCATGCTCCTGGATGGTGACGCGCACGAACATGCCGGGCTTGAGTCCCGCCGGTGCCGTAATCCGCGCCCTTATGGCCATGGCGCGACTTTCCGCATTCACATGGCTGGAAACGGCCGATACGTGGGCCACGTAGCGGCGTACTATGGCACCGTCATGTATGAAGACGGTCACAGGGCAGCCGCTCTTTACGGCCTGCGCCTCGCGCTGGGGCACGCGGAAGTCGACGTAGAGGGTTGCGAGGTTCTCTATGCGCGCCACTGGCTTTCCGGCACGAATGTATTCGCCTACATTGACGGTGCGCAGGCTCAAAACACCGGTGAAAGGGGCCCGTATTCGCGTTTCCGCCAAAGACTCCCGTAGGGCCCGCACCTTGGCGCCGGCCGCTTGCGCATCGAATCGAGCCCGGTCGAAGGCGGCCTGGGATATCCCGTGAATCGCATAGACCTTCCGCGCCCGCTGATAATCGAGCCGGGCCAGGGCCGCCTTCGCGAGAGCTGCCTGTAACTGCCCCGGCAGTGGACCTGGATCTAAAGACAGCAGCGTCTGGTGGGCCCTTGCGATCTGACCAGAATGAAACATGACGTCTTGAACGACCCCTCCAACCTGGGGACTGAGAATGGTGCCCTGCCAAGGAACGATTTCCCCGACGGCTGTCACATTGCGCGCCACTTTCCGGGTCACGGCACGGACTGCCGATACGGTGACGACCGGGTTCGCAGTCTGCGCCATTCGCTCGTGCAACTGGCGCTCACGCCAGACATGCCAGCTGTACAGGCCCCCAAAAAGGACGGCAACGATCATGCCGGATAGCGCAAAGGCCCTCTTCATGCGGCACCCTCCGGCGCACCTCGAGTAGATGCGCGAACCGGTCGCACCGCCAGCGAGGACCGTCGGTGTCCGGATCGCCAACCGGCGCCAAGGGCCAGGAACAGCGCTGTACTGTCCAGATAACGCAGACTACGGCCATTGATTGCAGCGACGGTGTCTTGCTGGTAGGCGATCTCGGCATTGAGCACGGTGGCGTAATCGGCCACACCGTCGCGATAGCGCGCTTCGGCCAGATGCAGGGCCTTTCCCGCCGCTTCGCGGGCCCGATATTGCTGCACATAGGCGGCATCGGCGCCCTGCAGGGCGCGCAACGCGTCTGCGACTTCCCGGAATGCATTCAGGAGCGTCGCTCGATACCGATCACGGACCACCTCGTACTCGTCGATGGCCGCGCGCCGGCGCGCATGGAGCGCACCGCCCTCATATAGGGGGGCGGCGAGCCCCATACCGATACCCCATAGCGTTGAGGCCGGATCGAAGAATAGCGCGCCGCTCGTGGCGGCCTTGCCGATTTCCGCCGTGATGTCGAAACGCGGGTACAGATCGGCCGTAGCGACATCGGCCTGCGCCGCCGCTACCCGGAGCTCCGCCGCGGCTGCTTGAATATCGGGACGCTGTTTCGCCAACGCCGACGGCACCGTCGTTGGCAGAACCGCGGGTAAACGCAGGCTGCGCATAATGGGCATCTTCAGAACGCTGTCGGGAGCGCGCCCAAGGAGGGTCGCCAAGGCATGGCGCGCCTCCGCCAGCTGCGTTCTTAAGGGCGCGATCCGCGAGCTGGCGGAGGCCGTGATTGAAGACTGCTGCTCGACACTTTGCAGGTTCTGATAACCGAGCCGATATTCCTGCTTCAGGAGATCCAGTAAACGGCCATCGGCAGCCGTGACGCGCACCTCCGCCGCTAGCTGCGCCTTGGCGGCCGCTCCGCTGATCACCGCCCGAGCCACGGCAGCCGCAAGGAACACCTCGTTCTGGCGCAGATTCGCGAGACCCACGGCTGCGCGCGCCCGTGCCGCGTGCACCAGATCCTCCTGGCGGCCAAAGACATCGGCGTTATAACGAATATTCAACGTACCGAGCATGAGATTATAAAGGTCGCCGGGAACCCGGTAGCTGCGCCCGCCATTAGCGCCGGCGCGCAAGGCGCGTGATCGGCTCAACGTCGCATCCGCGGTGATATCGGGCGAAAGCCCTCCCTGTGCTACCGCTATCAGGGATTGCTGGCGACGCAGTGCGGCCCGTGCGGCCTGCAAGTCGGGGTTGGCGTGCATCGCCCGCCTGATATACTTGTCCAGGGTTTTTGAATGGAACAGCATCCACCAGGACTGGGCCTGTCGCGCTGTCCACCGAATACGCTGCCGATAATGGGCAAGATCGCTGGGATGAGCGTTATAGGCGGCGGGCGGCGTCCTATCGGGCTTATGAAGGTTTGGCCCCACCGCACAACCGGCTAGCGAGATCACCACGACGACGAGCATCGCCCGGCGCACGCCGGGACCCGGAAAGGGCATCGGCTCGGCGCGGCAACGAGGTCCAGAGGCAGGCCTCTTTTGCATAAAACGTCATCACCCTCCGCAGCACTTGACGATCAGGGAATCTTAACGACAATGCCTGTAACAATCTTGCGGGAAAAAGCCCATAAACTGTAACAGTGTGTCACAACGCTCAGCGGCGGCGGCATTTGTGGGACCGATGTTTTGTTTGACGACAAGCCACGGTAAAGTATCGCGAATGAACAGAGGACAACGAATCCTGGTCGTCGACGACGACATGCGCCTGCGCAGTTTAGTGGAATCACACCTTCAGAGTTTTGGTTTTATCGCGCACGGCATGAGTGACGGGCACGAGATAGAAGCGGCGCTCGCGCAAACGCCGGTTGACCTCATCATTCTCGACCTCGGCCTCCCCCAGGAGGATGGTCTGCAGATCTGTCGGCGCTTGCGTCAGAGTCATGACATACCCATCCTGATGCTCACCGCCCGAGGCGACGAGGTGGATCGTATTGTGGGCTTGGAGATGGGAGCGGACGACTACCTCACTAAACCCTTTCACCCCCGCGAATTGATCGCGCGGATACAGGCCATCTTGCGACGCACCCGCTCGCCCGGCCTCCTTAGAGGAAACTCTACGACAACTTTCCAGCGCGGACCCTTCGCGGTGGACATGTCGCGGCAAGAAATCCATCATCACGGTCGTAAGATGGCGCTGACCAGTGCCGAATTTCTGATGCTGACCACGCTCATACAACATGAAGGACAGGCCCTGACCCGGGAAAAGCTCATGTGGTTGACGCGCGGGCGCCAGCTTGACGCCGATGATCGTAGCATCGACATGCAAATCTCGCGACTGCGCCGCCTGCTTGACAATAAGCCTGATGGCCCGCGCCATATCCGTACGGTGTGGGGGCGCGGCTATCTTTTCGTGGCCGAGCCCTGAACGCGCTGCCCTTTTGGCCACGCCGCACTCTCGGGCGAACCCTGGTACTTCTGGGGCTAGTCCTTCTCGGCACTCAGGGGGCGGTCTATGTACTCTTCCGTCAGAACGTCCTGGACCCGGCCGCGAAGCGTTTTGCGGAATTTCTGTGGCAGACGGATCGCGCGCTCGCGGCCGAGGGCGGAGCGCACATACGCGCCACGAAGATTCAATGGCGTCCGGCCAATACCCATCCGGGTACAACCGTCAACAATCATTTCCTGCGCGCCACAAGTGCCTATCTCGCCCGACTGTCGCCCGGCGCCACCTTACGGGTCGGCGCCGGTCGGGATGATCATCCGATCCCGATATGGATTCGAGGGGGTGCCGGCCAACCGTGGTTCGGAATGCGGATATCGCCGGTGAATTTTGGGGGTCGGAACTTCCTGTTCATGCGCTTAGGCGTCATCGCGATCGTCGCGTTACTGGGCGCGTGGTTGATCGTGCGCCAGATTAATAGGCCGTTGGCCCGCCTGGCCGCTGAAGCGCCACGCATCGGCCTCGGTGATACCGTGGATTCCCTGAATTCCATAGGAGACCCGCTGGAGGTCCAACATCTCAAGGAGGCCATCACGGGCATGGCCAATGACCTGCATCGCCTGCACGAGGAACGTACACTGCTGCTCACCGGCATCTCCCACGAGCTGCGCACTCCCCTATCGCGTCTGCTGCTCACCCTCCATCTGCCAGACAAGGAACTACTGACTGAAAAGGTGGCGATGTTGGCGGATGTCAGCGAGATGGACGAAACTATCGACAAATTTCTCACTTTGGTGTGCGGTAGCGAACACGAGAAGATGGTTGCCACGAATTTTCGGGTCTGGATCCGTACCATGGCGGAAACAGCCCGGGAACGTTACAGGCTTCAGGTCGACCTCTCCTCGGGGCAACAGGGTGAACGTATCCTGTATTGTCGGCCACTCGCCTTGGAGCGGGTGTTCCGCATCCTTTTTGACAATATCAGGCGCTACGGCGGCGGACGAATGGACATGGGGGTCACGGA